>CAJJCU010000152.1 GCA_905182775.1 uncultured Flavobacteriales bacterium | reverse complement strand
TTGATTGATATTTCAAAAAAAGCATGATTTTCGGGAGGGGTGATTTGCTTAGCAGTATAGGATGTATTTGTGTCGATTCCTCCAGCACATCCAATCGATAGCTCGTCGTCATCCTCGGTGTCAAGGTTTAATAGAATTTGACCATTGAATAGGCTGCCATCCATTTCTTTTGCTCCTGTCATTCCGGTCTCTTCGTCAATTGTAAAAAGTGCCTCGAGTGGGGGATGGGCAATATCTGTTGATGAAAGCGTAGCCATTATTGTCGCAACTCCTATCCCATTGTCAGCGCCAAGTGTCGTTCCATCAGCATCAACCCAATCACCATTTACTTGCATTCTGATACCTTCTTTGTCAAAATCAAAAACAGTTTCTCCGTTTTTTTGATGCACCATGTCTAAGTGTGATTGAAGAATCACCCTTTTTCGGTTTTCCATCCCCGGGGTTGCCTGTTTTTTGATTACCACATTTCCAGTTGTATCTTTTATGGTTTCAAGATTTAAATCTTGACCGAATTTCATCATGAATTCAATAACACGTTCTTCTTTCTTTGATGGTCTTGGGACAGCATTTAAATCTGCGAAATGATTCCAAAGGCTTTTGGGCTCTAATGTTCTAATTGGCATGTTTAAGGGAATTTAGGGAATTGAATAAAATTAGGGTCTCTTTTTTCTAAAAAGGCATTTTTGCCTTCTTGTGCTTCTTCAGTTAAATAATACATGAGCGTTGCGTCACCAGCGAGCTCCATTAAACCGTGTTGGCCGTCTAGCTCTGCATTTAAAGATCGTTTGATCATTCTTATGGCTAAAGGGCTACGTTTCATGATTTTTTTACTCCATTCAACCACCGTATTCTCCAACTCAGCTAAAGGAACGACCTTATTTACCATTCCCATTTGTTCAGCCTCATGAGCACTATATTGTTCGCACAAAAACCAAATCTCTCTGGCTTTTTTCTGGCCGACATGTCTTGCGAGATATGAGGAGCCAAAACCACCATCGAAGCTTCCTACCTTTGGTCCTGTTTGACCAAATATCGCATTTTCAGAGGCGATTGTAAGGTCGCAAACGACGTGAAGTACGTGTCCACCGCCGATGGCATAACCATTGACCATTGCAATTACTGGTTTGGGAAGTGATCGAAGTGCTTTGTGCAGATCTAATACATTTAATCGCGGTACTCCGTTTTCGGAAATGTATCCTCCAACGCCTTTCACATTCTGATCTCCACCAGAACAAAATGCCTTGTCACCTATTCCGGTGAGTACAACGACATTAATATCCTGTGTTTCTCTACAGATATTAACGGCATCGAGCATTTCAAAATTTGTTTCAGGTCTAAAGGCGTTATATACCTCGGGTCTGTTGATAGTTATTTTAGCAATACCTTCAAAGAATTCAAATTTGATATCTTCATAGGTTTTAATGGCGGTCCAATTTCTTTCTGACATAACAGTGTTTGTGCAAAAATAATAACATCAAACGAAAGGAAAGGTTTAAACGGGGTTTAGTTTAAGGCTCTTTGACTAAAAAAATGTTAATGAATTACAATTTCATCAATAAACGTCCACGGTTTATGGCCATTACCAGGTAAGCCAATTGGTATTGCCTTATTTGTTTCAATTCTGATCCTTAGTTTATTTGATCTTTGTCCAATTTTTATTTGAATGATTTCAGTATTAATTTCTTGACATTTAAAGATATTCTTTCTTTTCTTTGAGCAGTTTTCAATTTCAATTTCATTCGGTAAATAAATCCATGAGCCATTCGATTTTAAAAAGCTCAAATCAACCTTCTTGACTTTAATTTTCTTTGGAAATTCTAATTCTAACACGATAGTACTGGTGTCAAAACCAATCCATTCGTGTCCTCTCCAAGGGTGGCTACCACGTTGGCCGTCTGTAAGTATTGTAGGCGCATGGTTGTATTGTTGGTTCGGATGACTGATATAATTAACGGGGATCCCTAATGCCTTGTGTTTGGTTAAAATAAGATTTGATTTTAGGCCTGTTTTCTTACTTGTAAATGAGAGCTTAAGCAGCTGAGTTTGCTTTTTTGCTCTTTCAATGATCAAAGGTTGTTTGCTTTTCAAATGACGCGTTTCATTTTTAAACTCATTTTGATATTGAATGAGCACCTTAAATTCTTCTCCTTGGTCTTTAGAGTCTAATTCAATTTGAAGTCCATTTTCTTCACTTTTGAGAATGACATTGGCTTGCTGACTGGTTTTTGAATAATTTACCTTTAGACCGTCGAGAAGCTTTAGATGCGTGCTGTTTAAAACATTGTAAAAAGTCGTGAAATCCGGTTTGTCTGTACACCATAATGCTTGGCTAAGCGCGATTGCTCTTGGGTAGGCCATGTATTCGAGCTGCTCAATATTTGTTATGTACTCCGTCCACAAATTGGCTTGTCCCCCTAAAATGTAATTTGCTTGTTCTGAATTTAATTCCTCTGGAATCGGGTTGAATTGATATACTTTCTCTAAGGTCGTATATCCACCTATTGCGAGAGGTTCATTCTTGGTTTTCCCCTGGTAATGGTCAAAGTAGCAATGGGACCCTGGCGACATAATAACATAATGTTCTTTTTTACTAGCCTCTATACCTCCTTGAAACCCACGCCATGACATTACTGTTGCATTTGGAGACAGCCCACCCTCGAGTATTTCGTCCCACCCAATAATTCTTTTGTTTTTTGTTGCAAGGTACTTTTCGATTCGAGTGATAAAAAAGCTTTGCAATTCATGTGCATCTTTAAGCTTGTTTGCATTGATTACCTCCTTACATTTTTCACATTGATTCCATCGCGTTTTTGGAGCCTCATCGCCGCCAATATGAATGTATTCACCTGGAAAGAGATCTACGACCTCATCGAGCACGTGCTTTAGAAAAATAAAGCTTTCCTCTTTGGAACAATAGATATCATCAAATACGCCCCAAAGCCCTGGTACACCTTTAGGAATTCCTGTGCAGGAATACTCTGGATAAGCTGCTAAAGCTGCGCGGCTGTGACCGGGCATTTCTATTTCAGGGATAACCGTGATGTGTCTATTTTTAGCATACGAAACGACCTCTTTAATTTCTTCTTGGGTATAAAACCCTCCAACTCTTTCCTTTTTGTAGCTTCTTGGTGAAGTTGTAAAGTGGCCAACTAAAGTGCTGTCTCTCCAAGCGCCAACAGCGGTTAGTTTTGGAAACGCTTTTATTTCTATTCTCCATCCTTGATCGTCGGTGAGGTGCCAGTGGAATTTATTGAATTTATAGATTGCCATTAAATCTAAATATCTCTTTACTTCATCTACCGTAAAGAAATGTCTTGAAACATCAAGGTGGAGCCCTCTCCATTCGAATTTCGGATAATCCTGAATAAAGGCTTTATCAATGTATTTAGCTCCATCTTCACTTTGAATCAATTGCATGAGTGAATGCATGGCATAGTATAATGATGCTGGACTTGCATATGAAATCAATATATCTTCGTTAATCGAAATGGAATAAGAGTCTGGTCGTACGTTTTTTAGCTCTCTCAATCTTATCATAGGCTCTCCGGAACTGTCTTTTAGGTTTAATGAGTGAAAACTGCTTAAAAGGAGCTTAAACTGCTTTATTGCTTGCGTAGAAAATTGCTCACTTTGAATACTCAGTTCTTGAGGTAAGTAAAGCTTGCCATCTTCTTTTTTGTACACCACAGGACTCGGTAGTATAGGAGAGAGTGGTTTGTTTTGAGCAAAACAATGAAACCCGATTAGGGTACTTAATATAAAAATCAGCGCTTTAGTCATTTGTTTTTTAGTTTAAGCGAAGTTAAGAAATTGACCTTACTATTTTTTTAAAAAGATACTATTTAGAAGTGCTACTTTTATAATTAACTTTGCGTAAAATGAAATAAATGAAGATTGCGAATAATATTCTAGAGACGATTGGGAATACTCCTTTGGTAAGGTTAAATAAAGTGACTAAAGATGTGGATGCAACTGTTTTAGCGAAGGTTGAATTTTTTAACCCGGGAAGCTCGGTTAAAGACAGGATGTCCGTGAAAATGGTAGAGGATGCAGAAGCTGATGGTCGTTTAAAGCCAGGAGGAACGATTGTTGAAGGTACCTCAGGGAATACGGGTATGGGTTTGGCTTTAGCGGCTATTGTTAAAGGTTACAAGCTTATATGTGTCTCTACTGACAAGCAATCCAAAGAGAAGTTTGATATCCTAAGAGCAGTAGGTGCAGAGGTGATTGTTTGCCCGACAGATGTTGATCCAAAAGACCCACGTTCTTATTATTCTACTTCTAAAAGAATTTCTGAAGAAACACCTAATTCTTGGTATGTTAATCAATATGACAATCCTTCAAATGCAATTGCGCATTACGAGCAGACAGGACCAGAAATTTGGGAACAGACTGAAGGTAAAATCACTCATTTCGTTGTTGGTGTGGGTACAGGTGGTACCATTTCAGGTGTTGGTAAGTATTTAAAGGAAAAAAACCCAAATATTAAGATTTGGGGAATTGATACCTATGGTTCTGTTTTTAAGAAGTACCATGAGACGGGTATCTTTGATGAAAATGAAATCTATTCCTATATTACTGAGGGTATTGGTGAAGACATCCTTCCTGAAAATGTTGATTTTGATATTATTGATGGGTTTGAAAAGGTAACAGATAGGGATGCGGCAGTTTACACCCGTAAAATGGCGAGAGAGGAAGGTATTTTTGCTGGAAACTCATGTGGGTCAGCGGTTAAAGGCCTCATCCAATTAAAACATCATTTTAAAAAGGAGGATGTCGTCGTGGTCTTGCTACATGACTCTGGAAGCCGTTATGTTGGAAAAATGTATAATGATGAATGGATGCGTGAACGTGGCTTCTTAGATGAAGAGATTCTTACGGCAGGTGATTTGGTCAAGAAGCA
>CAJJCU010000151.1 GCA_905182775.1 uncultured Flavobacteriales bacterium | reverse complement strand
CTCAAAGCAAATTATATTGACTTTGACCAGCTCTTTAATTTTAACCTGACCCCTCCGACCGAAGCATTACCTAACCCAACTGAAAATAGTACAGCCCAATCTACGGAAGATGTTAAGGAGCATGCAGAAGCCTTCAACCTTTATGAGCTTCCATTTACCGATATGACCTTTGATATTGATGTTGGGCATTTTATCTATCACCGAATCGACTTACAAAAAATACATACCCGATTGCGCACAAGTCAGAACCATTACATCTATATCGATACCCTGGATCTAAATGCTGCAGGAGGAAATATAAAGATGGCAGGTTACTTTAATGGAAGCGACCCAAAGCACATATACCTTAAGCCAGACCTTCGATTTAAAAATATCGATCTCGACAAACTGCTTTTTAAATTTGAAAATTTCGGACAAGACGCCCTTGTCTCTGAGAATCTTCATGGCAAGCTCACCGCTGATATAAAAGGAAAAATAAGGATGTACCCAGATATGATTCCTGACATCGACCAATCAGAAATTCATATGAATGTTCAGGTTCTAGATGGACGGCTTGAAAACTATGAGTACATGCTTTTACTGTCTGATTATCTCGGAGATAAGGACCTCACTTCAGTTCGCTTCGACACCCTTCAAAACCACATAGATATTAAAAATGGTGAGCTAACGATTCCCAAAATGACTATTGAATCAACGATTGGACATTTCGAATTATCTGGCAAGCAGGATATGAATTTTAATATGGAGTACTTTATCAGAATCCCCTGGTCTATCATAAAAGAAGGCGCACGATATACTGTTTTCGGAAATAAAAAAACCGCAGATGGCCAAACAGGTGATGACGAAATCATTGAAGTTGACCCCAATAAAAAGACCCGCTACTTAAATCTAAAAATCCATGGAAATATGGACGATTATAAAATAACCCTCGGCAAAGCCAAAAAGCGAAATCGTTAAATTAATCCGCTCTTTTAATTCATTGAAGAAGTAGAAATATTCGCACATATGAATCAAAAAAATACCTTAAAAGCTGATTTATTAACTTTAGCTCAAAATGATAGTGACCTATGGTCGATTTAGAAAAACTAAGACAGATCTATAAATTCGGAAAGGAGCTCAGCTTGGAAGATGCAGGAATAATCATGAAATCTGCAAAAACGCAAACTTTCAAAAAAAAAGAAATTATTATTCAGGAGGGTTCACTTAAAACAGAATTGTTTTTTGTGCGCAGTGGCCTTGTGCGGGCTTATTGTATCAACAACAAGGGAGATGAGATTACATTTGGAATAATTGCTGAGAATCAAATTCTAACCAATATAGATGTGATTCTATTTGATCAACCTTCTCGTTATTACTATGAGTGTTTAGAGGACACCAAAACCCTCTCCATCGATTTTGAAAAAGTACAAAACATTATAGAAAGCAATCCGAAACTAGAAAGAAACAGAAAGTACTTTGCCCGCAACGCTATGAAAAAAATGTTGCAACGTTTGGAGTCTTTTGTCCTTCTGAATGCGGAAGAAAGGTATGAAGACTTCATAAAAAAGAATCCTACCCTAAGCAATCGTGTGCCAGACAAATACATTGCTCACGTTCTTGGTATCACGCCAGTCTCTCTTAGCCGTATTAGGGCAAGAATTGTAACTAAAAAATAACGACAGCTTTTGGATTTCTTATCTTTTACTAAATTTAAGGGCTACTTATTTCAAACAACAAACCAACCCAATGAAAAACTTTACCCTACTAGCTGTTTTATTTTCGTTCATCTTTACTTTTAACAAGGCCCAAGGTCAGGATAAGAAAGAAGAAAAACCTTCTATTTCCTCCGCCTTAGGTGGTTTTAAATTTAGAAGCATTGGCCCTGCATTTATGTCGGGAAGAATCGCAGACATTGCCATAGACCCAAAAAACGAAAACACATGGTATGTCGCCGTTGGTTCTGGTGGTGTTTGGAAAACAACCAACGCAGGGACGACCTGGAATCCACTAACAGACAACATGCCCTTCTACTCTACGGGTTGCATTACCATTGATCCTAACGACAATGCGTCTATATGGTTGGGAACAGGAGAAAATGTTGGTGGGCGACACGTAGGTATTGGACACGGAATTTACCACAGTGCAGATGGAGGGAAGTCATGGAAAGAAAAAGGACTAAAAAAATCAGAGCACATCTCTAAAATTATTGTGCACCCAACAAACGCCAATACTCTTTGGGTAGCGTCACAAGGACCACTTTGGAGCTCGGGTGGCCAGAGAGGACTGTATAAAAGTACAGATGGGGGAGCAACATGGAAAAACACCTTGGAAGTAAATGAATGGACAGGTGTAACAGACCTTATAATCGACCCAAGAAATCCAGAGGTATTGTATGCTGCTACGTGGCAGCGCCACAGAAATGTTGCTGCTCTTCTTGGAGGAGGCCCTGGAACCTGTATCTATAAAAGTACCAATGGAGGTGATTCCTGGACCAAAATAAAAAAAGGCCTTCCCAGTGCAAACATGGGTAAGATTGGCCTCGCCATTTCACCAATGCAGCCCGATGTGCTCTACGCCGCAATTGAGCTAGAAAGAAAAAAAGGAGCCGTATACAGAACCGATAATGCAGGTGCAAGCTGGAGGAAAATGTCGGAAACAGTTTCTGGAGGAACAGGACCTCACTACTACCAAGAGTTGGTCGCTTCTCCGCATGTATTTGATAAAATTTACTTGATGAATGTGCGGGTTCTAGTTTCTGAAAATGGAGGGGAAAAATTCTATACCATGAGTGAAAAAAGCAAGCACTCAGACAATCACGCCCTTA
>CAJJCU010000150.1 GCA_905182775.1 uncultured Flavobacteriales bacterium | reverse complement strand
GCAATAGTATTTATTTATTAAAACTCGAAGAGGGTTACCATTTGAAGTAAAAGTAACTTTAGACTGTACGCCACAAAAGTCATCATTATAGGCAACATTTGCGCCAGTTAAGGCATCATAAATAGTGATTTGAGTATCAAAGTCTGTATCTCCGCATGTTTCAAATGAATAAAGAGACCCGGCTTGCATATTATTTACAAGTCGGTATTCACCACCATACATACACGAAGACAATGTCGTTAGAACCCCAACAGTTGATGGCGCGTTAGATACTCCGTATTGTATATTTGAATTAGGACATTGAGCTTTTGAATTAAATGCAAAGCCAAGCATCACAGCCACTGCTGTGAGTTTAAATATTATTCTTTTCATGGCTTAGTTTTTTTGATTGTTAAATACTTTCTGCTCCTTTGCTCGAATAGATTCGGCATCTTCATTAGATTTTGTGGCAGACATAGCATTATACTTGGCTTTATTACTTTCTATCCATTGCGCCTTTTTTGTAGCGTAATTCGCATCATCTAATTGCTTGTTACCAGTTTCGATGTAGGTAGGGAAGCTCGAATCGTTACTTATTATAACTTTTTCAATTTTTACAGCCTTTTCTCGTACGGGTTTTGTTTGAACAGAATGATCAACTATAACATTACCGTTAGTATATTGACTGTATACTTCTGGATGCTCTTGAATCCAATTCGTCTTTTCCTTCTCTGAAGAGAAAATAGGAATTTCACTTGAATTAAGATTTGATTGATTTTGGAGCCCTAAGGATTTTTGCCCATAACCATGAGTTATCATGGAAATTAGCAAGATCGCGCCAAAGCACGAGCGAGTAATAGTTTGCATTTTAGTTTGAGTTTGAGTTTAATAGACTGTAAAACTAATTCAAAGACAACTCAAAAACACACCATATATTACCATTTGATTATCAATAATTAACATGGAATCAATCTATCCAATCAAAAAAAGAAAGATATCCGCCCCGTATTTATAGACCTATTTCATAATTAAAAACCTGAAAATGAAACAATTAATCCTAAAGAATAAAAATACTTATCAAGAAGACATAAGCCCTGGATTAAACCGTTGCCAAAATACGCTATGTGAAAAGCGAAAAATGAAAGATTTTAATACTTGGTAAACTTCAATCGGCACAACATACCATCAATTCTGGCCTGCATAATATAAACACCATTAGAGGTAAAAGAAAGATCTAGAGCATGTGTTTGACTCTCGATTTTAGAGGAGTACACAGATTGACCTTGCAGGTTTAAAACTTCAAACCTTGTTCCTTTTGCCATTCCTTCAATAAAAAACAAACCTTCATTGGGGTTCGGGTATAGCTTGATATTATAAAAAGCAAAATCTGATACGGAAGCGCACGGTTCCACGGTAATTTCTAATGTACTCTGTCCAATGCATCCATTCTCATCTGTATAGGTTCCAGTTATTACATGAACGCCGGCACCCGCAACTTGGGGGTCGAAAATAGACACACCTACAGCGTTACCTGAAAAGATAACTCCTGAAGGGGTTCCCGATAACTGCACGAAGCCATCACTAACACAAACAATATTATCAGCGTCACTTGTTGTCATTTCTACTACTGGATTTTCATTTACAAGAATCGTTTGAACCGTAGAGTTCGAACCAAACTCGTTTGAAACCAAAAGCTCAACTACATATACACCTGGGGTAGTATAGACATGATATGGATTCTGTGCTGATGAAGATGCTCCATCGCCGAAATCCCAAGACCAATCCGTTGGCTGCTCTGAGGAAAAATCGTTAAACGAGACCTCTGTACCCGTACAAAGTTCAAAAGATGTTGGTGTAAAAGAGGCCTCAGGAGCAGTGCCTTGTGGAGCCTCATTATAGAAAACTTTGAAATCATCAAAATAAAATCCATCCTCGGTAACGCCACCATCAGATCTCAATCTAAACCTAAAATCAACAACCTCTCCCAAATAATCACTCAAATTAATGTCTTCAAGAACCCAATCAGACATCGCACCCTCATAAACTGGTTCTCCATCAGGCTGAACACTACCCTGGTCATCCGTTCCATCAACAGTGTATAGACCACATTGAGCGGTCCAAGAATTCCCGCCATTTGTAGAAACCTGAAACTGAACATAATCATAATTTGCTTCAATATCCCACTTGGCATAAAAAGTAACTTTTGCCGAAAGCGCATTGGTCAGGTCAATTGAAGGGTCATAATATAGGTTTCTAGTCTGGTTATTGGAATAATTTCCATTTGGAGAATCCGTAAAGCACTTTGAAGGAGAGACATAGGTCGCCGTTGTCGTCGCCCAATTACCTGACCAGTTATCAGTATTTGTAGCATCTTCCAGAGCCTGAAGCGTTATAGCCCCGTAGGTCTTAACAATCGTATCTCTTTTGATCCACAAACCGTTGTCTGTTTGAAGAATGTATTTTACCTCATCTCCAAATTGAATACTCGAATTTAAAACATAAGAAATTGTTCCTGTCTGACTTTCGGAAACATTCAAATTATAGATGATTGGATTACCAACCGAGCTAATATTTAATAATGGCTCTATGGAAACAGTTACAGGACCTGATTCTCTTCCGTACCGCTTTGAATTATGACTAAAGTCCCCTGTCAAAGTAGCAACAATTGAAGGATCTGAATCTTTCACCACAACATAATTTCGCACAAGATGGGCGAGCGTTAAATTGGTAAAAACCATCTCTTGACAAGTAGGGTTTATATCATTTGTACCCGGCCAAAAAGCAGTTCCAACCTCTGGTGTATGAGCGAAAATCGTATCTTTTTCTCCCGTTCCAATACCCTCTTTGTACATGTAATCATCAGAATCTCCTGAAGCAGGATAAAGCCCAGAGCTTTTAAAAGCAGGATAACCATTTAGTTCGGTCATATGATTGGTATAGTCCTGCATGTAATCGTGGTGGTCTGCAAACTCTTCATCTGTTGTCCCAATTGGAAATAGAATTGCTGGAGAATAACTATGGGCATTAAAGGCCATTTCAAAATCATAATTTTCTGCAAGCCATTTCATCGCTTGAGTTTCTGGCTCTGAAAAAGCTCCAGTCCCACAGTAGACGTCGCTATTCGTGTTAAAACTAATACCTGTCGTTCCCCAACCATAAGAATAATTTCTATTGAGATCAACACCATAATTATTACTATTTGGATGATCTCTTCTGTTTTTTCTCCACATCCCTCCTCCGTTAGGATCCGTGATTTCGTTGTAGATATAGCCATCAGGGTTAAGACAAGGAACAAAAAACATTTGAGTATGATTCACTAGGTAAGTAACCTCATCATCACTGCCATAATTTTCTAACAAATACCACATGTAAAAGACCGTTTCCATTAAACTCATAGGCTCTCTTGCATGATGAATTGCCGTATAAAGGACATTGGGCTCTCCAGACTCATTCACAGTTGGATTATCAGAAATCCGGGCATGATAAATAGGTCTATTTTCATAGGTTTCAAAGTTAGAAATCGGACTTCTTTCGCTAATTAAATTTGGGTATTGTAAATGCATCGCATCAAGTTCTTCAAGCATTTCATCGTAGGTCAGGTAGCCCCCCATAGAGCCAAGATTGAAATTAGAAGGTATTGAAGGCTCAAAAGAACCCGTATTTCCAGAACCTCCAGAGCAATCTTCATTTTTAGTATAAGGGTGCTCAGATGGCTTACTCAAGCGGTCTTTATAAAACGCCTTGACATCATCAATCTGAACCTCGTAGGAATAACCATATTGATTAAGAATATCCAATTCTAAGTCCGATAAATCAGTGATTATAAAGGTGTTGCTTTTGCGTATTCCATGATCAACAGCAACACCTAAATTAGAAATTTGATGAAGCTCTTGGTTGTTAGCAATCACCTTGACACGCGAGTATTTCTGAGCAGAAACAAAAGGTGTTATGGCTAATATTAAAAGTAAAGTAAGGGTGATTTTCATTTGTTTAGTTTTGGTATAGTTTTGGTATAGTGAAGTACACAAAGAAACGAAAAAGGCTATTAACATACAAGCCAGAGGCAATTTTGAGGTTAATCTCAGGCAACTTATGTTACCTGAGAAGTGTCTATATAACAAGAAAGCTGAAATTTCGTTGTAACTTGGACTAAATGAGACTATTCTCCTTATTTTCAATTCTTTTTTGCGTCTCGTCGGTAGCCGCCCAAAAGATCTATATGACCCCTAATTCTGGGCAATGGGATGATCGCATTCATTACTCTGTAGACTTAAACCTGGGAAAATTATACTTAAAAGAAGATGGTATGTGCTTCTTACTCACCGATTTTTTGTCACATGGGGAGGGGCACGAGCACGCCCACGAAAACGAGCAAGACGAAGAACAACGTTTTCATGTGATTCATCAAAAGTTCATTCAAGCAAATTCTGATGCCCGTCAAATAAATATAAATCCATCTATTGATGTCAAAAATTACATCATAGGAAACGACTCTTCAAAATGGAAAAAAAATATTCACTCTTTTAGTGAGGTGCACTATGAAAATTTCTATTCTGATATCGACCTAATTTATAAGGGGCAAAACGAACAGCTCAGTTATAACTTCTTGGTGAAACCTGGCGCTGATGCAGCGCTAATAAAATGGACTTTTGAAGGAGCAACTAATGTTGTCATCAAAGACGGAGCTTTAGTTATTCCAAATAGATTTGGAGAAATCTATCAAACAGCTCCTATTGCATGGGAAATAGATGAGAATGGCCTTAAAAACAAAATCGCAATCACCTATCAAATAGTTAATAACGAAATTTCCTTTAATTTACCCGAAGGTCACGACCATACAAAAGAGCTTTACATAGACCCAAGCCTTACTTTTTCAACTTTCTCCGGTTCCATAAGTGACAACTGGGGTTTTACTGCAACTCCGGATCCTTATGGGAATCTGTTTGGTGGCGGAATTACAATGGGCACGCAGTATCCTACTACCACTGGAGCGTTTGATTTAAGCTTTCAAGGAGGATCAGATCCATACCCAATAGACATAGGGATCACAAAATTCACTGCCAATGGTTCTGCTTTATTGTATTCAACCTACTTGGGTGGAAGTGGAAATGAAACCCCGCACAGTCTGGTTTGCGCGGACAATGGGGAACTTTTTATATATGGCGTAACGGGATCATCAGATTTCCCAATGGCTGGTGCTTCTTTTGACAATATATTCAATGGCGGGCCGACAGTTACAGAAAATAGCTTAGGCTTCACAGGCGCTGACATATACATCGCTAGACTGAGTGCATCAGGTG
Organism: uncultured Flavobacteriales bacterium; assembly: GCA_905182775.1. Taxonomy (GTDB): domain Bacteria; phylum Bacteroidota; class Bacteroidia; order Flavobacteriales_D; family Crocinitomicaceae; genus UBA952. Next base: position 27,892 of record CAJJCU010000150.1, on the reverse strand, counting down.
CGGATTTGTTGGCATCTACCTACGTAGGAGGAACGGCAAACGATGGTCTCAACACGGGACCGCTTCATTTTAATTATGGAGACCAATTCCGAGGGGAAATTATGCTAGATGGCGATAACAATGTTTACATAGCCAGCAGCACACTCTCGTCAGATTTCCCAGTAAACAATGCGCAACAGGCAAATATTGGTGGAAACCAAGATGCGATTCTATTCAAAATGCCTCCTGAGCTGAACCAGCTCTTGTGGAGTACCTACTTTGGAGGTACGGGTTCTGAGTCAGGGAATTCAATTCAAGTAAATGACGAGCTTGGTGAACTTTGCATCGCAGGGGGCACGAGCTCAAATAGCCTCCCTTTTAACCAAGGAAATGACCTTTCTTTTGGAGGAGGTATATCAGATGGTTTTGTGGCAAAATTCAATGCGAATACAGGAAGCATAATATCGGGTACCTATATGGGGTTTGGCGAATACGATCAGACTTACTTTGTGCAATACGACATTGATCACAATATTTATGTTTACGGCCAAACTTCATCTGATTGGCCCATAAGCCCTATATGTTTTGGTTCTCCAAATTCAGGGCAGTTTATAAGAAAATATGATGCATCGCTAAATAACATCGAATGGACTACAATGATCGGAGCGGGCACAGGAAATGTAGAAATATCACCTACAGCTTTCTTGGTCTCAAATTGCTATGATATTTATCTTGCTGGATGGGGAGGCTCAACGAATGGAAGTGTCCCGAGCTCAACTACAAATGGGTTTATTGTGACCGGAGATGCCCACCAGACGCAGACAAATGGGAGTAACTTTTATATTGCGGTATTAGATCAAGATGCTTCAAACCTTAAATATGCAACATTTATGGGCGGATTGAATAGCAGTTCGAACCATGTAGATGGAGGTACAAGTCGGTTTGATAAGTCAGGGCGTATTTACCATGCCGTATGCGGGGCTTGTGGTGGAAATGCTACTGGTTTCACGACCACATCAGGAAGCTTTGCAGAAACAAATCAGGGTAGCAATTGCAATATGGCAACCTTTAAATTTGAATTAAGCACAATAGAGGCTGCAGCCGCGCAACCAGCACCTTTAATTTGCATTCCACAATCTGTTTTTTTTACAAATGATAGTGAAAATGGAAATGCCTACCTATGGACATTTGGAGACGGTGGAACCTCCACAGAAGAGGAACCAATATACCAATACACAGAACCAGGGTCCTATGAGGTTCAGCTTGTTGTCTATGATACTTCTGGATGCTTTAGTGCTGATTCTGTGACGATTATAGTTGATATCGGTGCTTTTGAAGGTGGAGTCGTTGATCCTGTAGGGCCAATTTGCCCCGGGGAAAGCTACGAGCTCGAGGCTTTTGGCGGCGCCTTTTATGAATGGGAACCCGCAGGACTTTTAGAAAATCCAAATTCTGCTAATCCAATCGCCACCATAGAACAAACAACTACATTTACCGTATCTGTCTCTGACACATGTGGATCCCAAACATTAGAAGTAACCTTAGAAGTGTTTAATAACGATGTTGAAGTTTCTGATCCTTCTAGCATCTGCTTGGGAGAAAGTATAACCTTAGAAGCTACTGGAGAAGGAACTATCTCATGGAGCCCCCCACTCTACTTAAATGACCCCAATTCGTTCACTCCTATATCTACTCCAGACTCTTCAATAACATATGTCGCGGAAGTTACCACAACAAATGGCTGCGTGAACTATGATACAACATCTGTAAATGTTTTCTTCGATTTGCCTTTATCCGACTTAGATGATGAGGTAGGGGTTTGTATTGGAACACAAACCACGATTATTGCCAGTGGTGGGGATTCCTATTCTTGGATTCCTGATCCATATATTTTAAACACTGAAGGTTCCATCGCCGTTATTGCACCTGAATTCAATCAGTGGTTTTATGTAGAAATCGAAAATGCTTGTGGTGCAATCATCGATTCAATATACGCTAGTGTCATAGAAATTGAAATTCAAGCTGGAAACGATACAATAATCTGCCCTAGAGAAGAAGCCTATTTATGGGCTGAGGGAGCAGATTATTATCAATGGATCCCAGCGAATACCGTTATCAATCAATTTGAAAACCAAGCAACTGTTGTTCCATTGGGTACGACAGACTATACCGTTATTGGAATTGATGAGAATGAATGTAGGGATACAGCTTATGTGAATGTAGCGCTCTACCCATACCCATCATTTGAAACATCAAACGACGTCCTTGCCTTTTATGGAGATGAAATTCAGCTTCAAGCCTACTCAGATCAAGATGGTATTTTCATTTGGTCTCCAGCCGAATATTTAAGCTGCATTCATTGTGACAACCCAATTGCGACCCCAAATCAAGAGATCACATACAAGGTCACCTTTATAGATCTAAATGGATGTGAATCCGATGAATTCATCAATATCTATTACGATGCCGTAATTTATATTCCAAATACCTTCACACCTGACAATAATGGCCTCAACGAAACCTTTCAAATATCGGGAGGAAATATTAAAGAAATGGAATGCCTCATTTTTAATAGATGGGGAGAAATCGTTTACACGATGACGGAACCCTATCAATCTTGGGACGGTACCTTTTTCGGGAAAGAATGTCAAGATGGAACTTATATTTGGAAATTAACCTATTTAGATTTCTCAAATAAACAATATCAAATGACTGGACACGTTAACCTCATAAGATAATAGAAAAAGATATGAGTTTAGAGGTCGCATCGTTTCAATTCAATGGTTTTCAAGAAAACACTTACATCGTTATAGCTCCATCAAAAAACTGTGTCATTATTGATCCGGGATGCTATGAATCACATGAGGAAAAAGAACTTTTCGATTTCATTGAGAACAAAGGGCTAAAGCCAATTGCTCTTTTAAATACACATGCCCATATTGACCACGTTCTAGGAAATTCTGCAGTAAAAGAAAAGTACAACATCCCTTTTTACCTGCATCAAAAGGACCTTGCAACACTACATGCTGTAACAAATTACGCCGGTGTATATGGCTTTCAAGGATACAAAACCTCTCCAGATCCAGATTTTTATTTAGAAGATGGAAGTGATCTTATTTTAGAAGACATTGCATTTAAGGTCTTATTTACACCAGGGCACGCACCTGGACATGTCGTTTTCTATAATAAAGAAAATAAATTCGTCATTAATGGAGATGTTTTATTCAATGGTAGCTTCGGGCGAGTTGATTTACCGGGAGGGGACTTGAATGTCTTAAAAAGTTCTATTTTTGAAATAATGTTTAAGCTCCCTGAAGAAACAGTAGTTTACTGTGGACACGGGCCTGAAACAACCATTGAAAACGAGAAAAAAACCAATTACATTCATCAGTTTTAGATTTGAACATAGCAATAAATTGCAGACACTTATTAAAAGGAAAGCTTGAAGGCTTTGGAAACTACACCTTTGAACTAAGCAAAAGAATCTGCGAAAACCACCCAGAGCATAATTTCTATCTGATTTTTGACAGAGACTTCGATCCTTCTTTTGTTTTTGCTGATAATTGTAAAACCATAGTCCTTTCGCCGCCAACAAGGCACCCATTCCTAAATATATTTTGGGCAAGATTCCCTTTACATAGGGCGCTCAAAAAGAACAAAATTGACCTTTTTTGGTCTCCCGATGGATTGTGCAACTTGCGAACTGATATCCCACAGGTGATTACTATACACGATCTACATTTCGAACACTATCCGGAAGATTCCCCAAAATTAGTGAGCTGGTATTACCGCTACTACTATCCAAAATTTGCGGAAAAAGCCCAACACATCTTGACTGTATCAGAGTATTCAAAACAAGATCTCGTTCAATCCTATGGCATCACTCCTAAAAAAATAAGTGTCGTTTACAATGGTGTTTCTTCTCAATTCAAAAAAGTTTCAGAGGAAATACAGCAGCAAATAAAAATAGAATACTCAAATGGAAAACCTTACTTCATTTTTGTTGGCTCCATTCATCCGCGTAAAAATGTAGAGCGCCTGCTCAAAGCCTTCGATATTTTTTATAAAAGAAACAATGGCTTTCATTTATTAATTGTTGGGAGTAATATGTGGCGAAATCAAACACTATCCATCCCTAAGGGAATCAAGAATGCTGTTAGTTTCACAGGGCATGTTCAAGTAAAAACCCTAACACAGCTAATGTCAAGCGCGTTTTCCTTGGTTTACCCACCCTACTTTGAAGGCTTTGGAATCCCCTTGGTTGAAGCGATGAAAACGGGCATACCTATTGTTTCGAGCAACCAAACCTGCCTACCCGAAATTGCAGGAGATGCAGCCCTCTATTTCGACCCTTTTAATGAATTAGATATGGCTGAAAAAATGGAAAAAATAAGTACTGAAAGTAGCCTGCGAGAAGAGCTTATCGAAAAAGGGAAAATCAAAGGTGATTCCTATTCGTGGGATCAAGCCGCAAAGAAAACTTGGGAAACTCTAGAAAAATTTCTACAGAAATAGATATCTTTGCATTATGGCCCCATAGTTCAATGGATAGAATAGAAGTTTCCTAAACTTTAGATCCAGGTTCGATTCCTGGTGGAGCCACTAATTGAACATCCAACGTATTTATATTTAAGGATGCTACTCAAAATCTTTCCTATTGTTGTAAAAATCACCTCCTGGTCATTGAGAACTTGATTAATGATATTTTCTCTAACTTTATTGGAAACGATACGCAATGGGCAAATTTAAATATTTTGGTACCTTCATAAGCCCTATACTGGCATTAATAACCTTCAATAGCTCCGGTCTATTTGCCTATATAGGTCTCTTTTCACTTTACATCCTTATTCCTGTTATAGAAAACGTTATTCCCAAGGACTCCTATAACTTCAGTAAAAATGAAAAGCAAATTGCAAAACACGATTTCTATTACGACCTCATTCTTTATCTGATGGTCCCCCTCCATCTTTATGTCATTTATATTTTTTTAAATACCATTATTGACACTACACAACCCACAAGTGACCTTATCGCCTATATTCTAATGATGGGTACCTTACTAGGAATCAACGGAATCAATGGCGGACATGAACTCGGACATAAAACAGACCAGCCATTTAAACTTTTTTTAGCACACGTTCTGCTTACGACATCTATACAAAATCATTTCATGACATACCATAACAGTGGTCACCATAGGGATGTAGCAACACCAAAAGACCTAAGCTCTGCAAGAAAAGGAGACATCTTTTATATTTTCGCCTTGAAATCACAGATTGGAGGGTATTTTAAGACATGGAGACTAGAAGCCCGTAAACTGGAGAAACAAGGAAGGAATAAATGGTTTAACCCGATGATTCTCTACACCCTATTGCCTTGGTTGTTTGTCTTCTTGATCGCTCTTTTTTTCGGAACAAAGGTTGCCCTATTTTATTTTATAGCCAGTATTTTTGGTATTTCCATTTTAGAGGCCCAAAACTATTTTTCTCATTATGGCCTTAGACGAACTAAAAAAGAAGATGGTGGTTATGAAGGCGTAAAAGCCATACATTCTTGGAATTCTGATCATATACTTGGACGCGTACTCTTATTTGAGTTAACAAGGCACTCTGACCATCATTACTTAGGAGCAAAGCCTTATCAGCTGCTTGAATCTAGAGAAGAAAGCCCTATGCTACCTTTTGGTTATCCAGCGATGCTTATTTTGTCATACTTGCCTTTTTTGTTTATACCTATTATGGAGAAACAGCTAAAGAAGTATGGAATCAATTCATAAAAGACTAGACATAAAAAAAAGCGCTTCCGAGGAAGCGCTTTCTGTACATCAATTAGTAACTTATTTAATGATTACCTTTTTTGTAAACATATGACCGTCAACTTCTACAGAGCAGAAGTACAAACCAGCCTTTAAATTCAAATCAGAAAAAGAAACCATATTAGATGAAAGGTTCAATTCTGAACGTACTTTCTCTCCAAGAGCAGAATGAATTTCAATAGATTCAATATTCCCTTCTTGAGCTCTAAAAACCAATACATTTGATGCAGGGTTTGGATATACCTCTAAAGTATTCATAGTCTCAGATGCTTCTATTGAAGCTAAACCATCAAGGTTCGTTGCTCTCACAATTCTTCTACAGAAATAACCTAATGTAGTATCGATGTATGCAAACGCTTTTAATGGACTCATATCAGGATTCTGTACCAAAGCATCATTTGAAACACCAGTACCTGTTCCAGCTGGAAGACCTAATACAGCAGTCGCTACATACTCAACAAATGCCGGATCCCAAAGGTCCCAAGGAGACGCTTCAAATGGATTTGCTGTTACATAAGGGAACACATTATCAACAGGTGCACCAACAACAGTTCCACCAAAATCTGCCATACCCTCTGCAGATGCAGATGCTGCTTGTGCGCCCAAGGTATAGGCATCACTTCCCGCATTTACTGTGCTCAAAACATCATTATTACCTAACATGTTTGCTTTAGTCATCACATCATAAGAACCACTAATTTCTGTAGTGATAAGACCTGCTCCGGCTACAGAAACATCACCAGTCGTATAAATTGCAACTGGATCAGTAGGACAATGAACGGCACACATAGGAGTCTCACCGGCTTCAAGCCAGCTTAAATCGCCAATACCACCACCCATGCTACAGATCATATGAACATCATTAGAATAACCAGGATGATTTACATTATTAAATTCACCACCATATCCGTCCCAGTCACCAATTTCAGAAGTATCGATAAGCGCAGTAACTTCTCCTGTAATCTCATCTACATCTAAAAACTTAGGAAGTGTAATCTCTTCATATTTGTTAACAGTTGCGTAACCCAAAGCTACCCAACCACCGGAACCTTGTCCGGAAAGGATGATTCGAGAAGTATCGATACCATATGTGTTGCCATTTTCGTAATCTCTTCTGAAATAACGAACCGCACCTTTTGTATCTTGAATCGCACGATAAACAGCCTTCATAAGGCTCGCTCCTCTCTCAGCAGGAGTTTCAGCCCCTGGATTCCATCCCAAACGATATTCTAAGTTTGCAACAACGTATCCACGTTTTGCATAGCTTTCACAAATTAATGTTGTCGCTATATCTTGACGCATTCCCGTTGGGTTTCCATTATATATAATAGGTGCGAAAGTTCCTGTATGCAATACAATCACCAATGGTCTTTCAGTTTCGGTATCACCATCTGGCTGGTATAAATCAAATTCTAATGGCGGAATATCAGCATTCCCGTCTCCTGTAAGGTCTTGCCCAGTTGGTGCATATGGAAGTCCTTGACTTGCAGCAAGAACAGAAAAATTCATGCCGTATTCGATATTATTATCTACAGTAAAGTCTGTAAAGACTTCATCAACATATCGTACTTGGGCAAATGAGCTTCCAAGAATAGCTATACAGCTTAAAAAAGGTAGAAGTATTTTTTTCATATTATTATTTTTTAGTTGCTCTAAGATAGAGAATATTAGGTAAAAGGAGCTTATTTATCCTTTTTATCTTTCCAATTAAAGGATAAAGAGGTATAAATCATTCTTCCAATAATCGGTCCGCCATAAACTTGCAGAACTTTATTATTTAATAAATTTGAAGCCCCTATCTTAATTGTTAGATTGGCTTTTTCAATCTTCTTATTGATTTGAGCGTCAAGTAATCCGTATGTAGGAACACTTCCTGTAAATTGAGGAGAGCCCTCAAAAATAAAACCTTCTACCCATTTATAATTCACATTAAAGCCAAACCCCTTCGCTCTCTTAATGCTAAAATCCCTACCTCGAAATCCTATATTAAACTTATGGGCAGGCGTATTATAGGACGGAATGATGGGATCATCGGACTCCTTATTTAAAACATTCCACGAATAATTTCCATTAACGGCATAGTGGTCACCTATATAATAATTTAGCCCAATAGTTGCGCCTTGGGTGGTAATGGTTTCTTTTGAGTTTGTTGCGACCCGATACACATCCTTAACATAAGGTCCATCTAGTGAAACCAAGATATCAGCACCCGTAACGTAGCCTATGAAATTGGTATAAACATTAAAATAATAATTCATATCCAAATAAAGATTATCAAAGAACACACCGCGGTATCCAACTTCAATGGACTTTACTTTCTCAGGAGCAATAGGGTCTAGACTAAAATAAGATAAAGTATCTGGGTTTTGGGTGTAATAATAATCTACTAAAGATTCTATCGTAACCAATGAATCATAACCATTGATATTCCCAACTAGCTTGGCGCGCCCTACATTGTAATACATATATTGATTCAATAGCGTTGGATTTCGAATAGCAGAGGTCACGGTGCCTCTCAGAGTATGCTCTTTTTTTGGCTGCCATATAAGAGATGCCGCAGGAGAAGGCAAGAAATCAAAGTTTTCATTCTTATCAAGACGCATGGTTGCTTTAAAAATAAGCTTATCCTCGGCAAATCGTTTTTCAATACCGGCATAAAATCCAAATTCTCTATTAATAATTCGAATCCCTGCGGTATCACTAAATAAAGCACCATCAGAACGAGGCGTATAAATTCTTCCATTGGCCCCCACGGTATACTTTGCAAAATCCGTATCAAAAATCTTTTCTCCGTGAACATGGTACAAAGCTGACTTGTCTTGAAGTCGCGACCCCCCCTCCAAGAAAGAGGTCTTCATAGTAATATCCGTTAGTAATGAATCAAAGCGCGCCGTTCCGGGCTGAAAATAAGCCTCGCCTCCCCCTAGATTACCATAAGCTTCATTTGCAAAAGCTTCAGCTTCATCATGCCAGATTGCCATTTGTTCGGGGTTCGCATTCACGACAGAATCAATAGCGCCTATATCAAGAGTCGCACCGAGCTGTGGTTCCCAAACTACATTTGGGTCTAAATCCCGAACCTGCTCTGTAATATTTCCCGTCCAATAACCTCTGTAACGGTTGTACCAATCCCAATCATCACTCGCTGCATCTTGCATTAAAAAGGCGGTAAGTACAGCATCATAAGAATTACCGGCATCTTCATTTGTCGCGTATGCACGAATAAAAAAATCATCTTTTTTTCTAAGCTCTAATCGATTTTGAATAAATACAATATCCTTTAAACTAAAACGATTGTCACCTTGGTACACGGTAGTTCCTGTCCCTAAATTCGAGGCCAAAACAAGCTCAACATCCTCAGTAAATAAATAATGAAAAGCTGCTGAAGCCTTTAAGTTCTTCGTATCATAATCCACAATGTCTTTTTCCCAGTAACCCGTTCGGTGCCATCTTCGTAAACCAGGAGTCATCCACCGTGACTGAATATCTAAAGCGTTGTTTATATTGGGTGATAGATTCTCATCTCCATACCTATTCACGGCATCATAGCCTCCTATATTATTCTCATCAGTATCGAGTCCCTCAACAGAATTGGCATTATCCGCTACCCAATCATCTGCCGATAAATAAGAAAAATTGAGCTTAAAGGCGAACTTGTCTTTGCCCTCCTTATTTTGAAAAGCTTTGGCATAACGAACGGCGTATTCCGTTAAGAATCTCTCTCCGCCTTTCACCGACGCACTAAAACCCTCAAATTTAAATGGACTTTTAGTATACATACTTATAACGCCATTAAAGGCATTAGGTCCGTAAAAAGCCGAACTCGCACCTGACACAACTTCAACCTTCATCAAATCTAACTCGGAGGCACCAAGAAAATTTCCCAAAGCAAAATTTAAACCTGGAGAGGCATTGTCAACCCCATCTATAATCTGCAAAGTTCTTACAGGAGAAGTACTATTGAAGCCTCTAGTATTGACCACCTTGAAACCCAAACTTGCCGAAGTTAAATCAACTCCTTTCATGTGACTCAGTCCTTCATAAAAATCAGATGATGGCGTTTCTTGAATCTCTGAAAGAGACATGGTTTCTATTGAAAGAGCTGATTCTTTTTCCTTATCCGTAGCAAAACTGCGGACTTTCACCTCATCAAGGTTTAATGTTTTGTCTGTTTTTATTCTAATGACAACGGGATCAAGAACAGAAGTAATTACTGTTTCTACATCTGAATACCCCAAAAATGAACTAATTAAAGTGACTGGTAACTCGGCTTTTAAAGAAATTTTAAACGCCCCTTTTTCATCTGTAAATGCACCCGCATTGATCCCTTTCACTTTGATTTTCGCTCCTTCAATGGGCGTACTTGTATAGTCATCAATAAGTGTTCCGGAAAGCTGTACCTGAGCAGTGATATTTATGGTAAACAACAAGCTTAGAAAACAAAGTAATCGTAGGGTATACATTTTTAGAGGATTCATTCTTAATTCGGTTGTTTAAATATAAGAAATATTGATAAAGCCTAGAGTCATCAATCCCTTAGAGTTATAAAAAATTCTAATATTTATAAATAGGCTCCCATTATGATCAAAAAAAAAGGAGCTAGAAAGCTCCTTTACATTGGGTATATAAAAAACAACTATAAAAATGTTACACGACCATCTTCAACGTGATAAACCGCACCAACAATCTTAATACTTCCTTCCTTTTCAAGACCGGATAACATTGTGCTCTTTGATCTCATTTCAATTATTGATTGACGGACATTGGACTTGGTTACCTCCTCCACATCAACAACACCTGTTCGCTCTTGAACTTCGCTTATCGCAGGCTTTATTTTACTCAATAATGCCGTAATATTACCGACTTCAACTCCCTTACAAGCCGAGGTTACCGCACCACATTTAGTGTGCCCAAGAACAAGAATAGCTTTTGAGCCTGCGACACCGCACGCATATTCTATGGACCCAAGGATGTCTTCATTTATAATGTTTCCAGCAACTCTCGCACTAAAAACATCTCCAATACCTTGGTCAAAAGTCAACTCTACAGGCACCCTTGAATCAATACAGCTTAAAACAACAGCATATGGATTTTGACCTCCACTTGTTTCACGAACTTGTGCATGTAAATCACGCTTTATTGCATTGTTATTTAGAAACCGTTGGTTTCCTTCCTTAAGCATCTCTATAGCCTTATTTGGTGTGATGCTCTCTTGCATTTCTTTTGTTATTGATGACATGATTTTGATGTTTTAAATTAATTAATCTAACAGTGATACACTTATGTTTTTATCCTTTGCTTTTACTGTAAATTCCTCAATGATTTCGGAAACATCATTGTCAACGTATTTGGAATGAGTCATATCTAGGATGATTTCAGAACCGCTTTCAAAAGATTCTAACGCATTAAAAACTGATCTCTTATTAAAGAATGTTAGTTTATCAGCAAAAACCATTTTGATTTTTGATACCCCATTTTGAGATTCTTCAACCAATGAAAAAGCTTGAGATAATTTTGAAGGGATGACGGTTAGTATGGCAACAAACATACCTAGAGAAATCCCTTTAAGCAAGTCCATAAAGACCACTCCTAATATGGTTACCAAAAATGGAACAAATTGTTTCCAGCCTAACTTATACATTGATTTAAACAAAGATGGCTTGGCCAACTTATACCCCACAACGAATAAGATACTCGCTAAAACGGCTAATGGAATAAGATTCAAAACAAAAGGTATAATACTTACACAAATTAAGATAAAAATCCCATGCAGAATCGCTGCCAATTTTGTCTTACCACCGGATTGAATATTTGCTGAACTCCTTACGATTACTTGAGTAATTGGCAATCCACCAATAAGACCTGAAACAATATTACCTGTACCCTGCGCGATGAGCTCTCTATTTGTGTTGGTCGTTCCTTTATCTGGATCCAATTTATCAGTCGCATCTGCACACAACAATGTCTCAAGACTCGCAACTACTGCAATAGTAACTCCAGTAATCCACACATTCGCATTCGTGATTTGAGAAAAATCAGGCGTTGTGAAATTGGACAAAAACTCACCTACATTCGCTGAAGTTGGCACACTCACTAAGTGCTCCCCCTTAATGCTCATACTAGGGAAATAACTTGAAGACAAAAGTTCATAGGTAATCCCAAACAATACCGCCACAAGAGGACCTGGAATAACTTTGAAAAATCTACTTTTATTAACCAATACAAGGTCCCAAAGCAACAAAATAAATAAAGACACAAAAGCAACAAGAATTGAACTTAACGAAACGTAATCGAACATATTGATCAATTCAGAAAAAGTATTCTGACCATCAACTTGCTGAAAGGTTAAATCTCCTTCATAATCAGAGTCGTAACCAAAGGCATGCGGGATTTGTTTAATAAAAATAATAATTCCTATAGCCGCCAACATTCCCTTAATAACAGACGATGGAAAATAAAACCCAATTAAACCACCACGAACGAGTCCTAAAATGATCTGAACTACACCACCTATAAACACAGCCAACAAAAAGGTTTCAAACGCTCCTAAATCCTGAATAGCATTCAAAACTATAATTGCTAAACCTGCTGCTGGACCACTTACACCTAAAGATGAATCACTTATGACTCCTACTACAATACCCCCTACTATTCCAGCAATCAATCCTGAGAAAAGAGGAGCTCCACTAGCCAATGCTATACCCAAACAAAGTGGGACAGCAACAAAAAAGACAACAATACTAGCAGGTAAATCTTGTTGCCAATGCTTAAAAAATTTATTCATGAATTATATATAAAGTTTAAAAAAGAATCGATTCTGTAATTAAACTTTACAATCGGGAGGCGAGAATTGTTCTTTAACCCTTTTGGTATAAGATTTTAAAATGTATTCAAAATGATTGCATTCGCTTGCTGATAAACTAGACATAGAAATAACCTGTCTGAGAAAATCATCCTCTAAATCCTGTTCTTCATTCTCCTCTTTATCATTTTTTTCATCACTTTCTCCTTCTTCATTATCTCCTTCCCCACTGTCACCATTACTAGTCGATTCAAAATCAATTAAATAATCGTGGTCAATCTCATCACCATCACCATATAAAGCATGAATAGAATTAATAGAGAAATTCTTTATCGTTATAGAATCCGTAAGGGCTATTTGAAAGATAAATAGCATCAGATAAAAAACAGAAAGAAATTTTTGAAGCGTGTGGTTCACCGTTATAGTTTCGTGATTCAAATATAATAAAATCAAGAAATTACATCAAGGTCTTTACCTACTTTTATAATAGCGTTTATGGCGCGGTCTAATTCTTCCTTTGAATGCGCTGCTGAGATCTGTGTTCGAATCCTCGCCGCGCCCTTAGGGACCACGGGGTAGAAGAATCCGATTGCATAAATTCCTTCGGCTAATAAACCATCAGCAAATTTTTGCGACAAGGCTGCATCATATAGCATGATGGGCACAATTGGAGAATCTCCTTTCTTTATATCAAAGCCAGCAGCAATGATTTTCTCTTTAAAATATTTGGTGTTTTCTTCTAACAGATCTCTTAACTCTGTTGATTCACTTAACAACTCAAATACTTTTAAGGACGCACCTACTATTGAAGGCGCTAATGAATTCGAAAATAAATAAGGTCTTGATTTTTGGCGTAGCATTTCAATAACCTCTTTCTTTCCAGTAGTATAGCCACCCATCGCTCCACCTAAAGCCTTACCCAAGGTCCCTGTAATGATATCTACGCGATCAAGCACATTGCAATACTCAGGTACACCACGGCCTGTCTTACCAATAAAACCGGCAGAATGACATTCATCTGTCATCACCAAAGCATCGTACTTATCAGCCAAATCACAAATTTCATCCATTTTAGCAATATCTCCATCCATAGAGAACACACCATCCGTCACGATAATACGAAAACGTTGCTCTTGAGCCAGTTTAAGCTGCTCTTCGAGATGAGCCATGTCAGAATGTTGGTATCTGTAACGCTGTGCCTTACAAAGCCTTACACCATCAATTATTGAAGCATGGTTAAGTGCATCGGAAATAATCGCGTCTTCTTTACCAAATAAGGGCTCAAATAAGCCTCCATTCGCATCAAATGCGGCCGCGTATAAAATAGTATCCTCTGTGCCATAAAATTCCGCGATTTTCTTTTCAAGGTTTTTATGTAAATCTTGCGTACCACAAATAAACCGTACAGAGCTCATACCGAACCCATGAGAATCCAAAGCATCCTTTGAAGCTTGAATGACTTCAGGGTGAGAAGACAAACCTAAATAATTATTTGCACACATAATCACGACGTCTTCTCCAGTACTTATAGTCACTTCTGCACCCTGAGGTGAGGTGATAATACGTTCCTTTTTCAACAAACCGTTTTCCTCGATCTGTGCCAATTCTGATGTTAAATGTTGTTCTAATTTCCCGTACATAATTATTTATTTACTAAAAGACTTAATTTTTGAAATTAACAGATTCGAAAGTAATTTTGAATCCCTTTGATTTAATTTACGTCCAAATTTCTTTACTTTTCCAAAGTACTCGAATTCAAAACGTTCTCCACCACTTACCCATGGCGACGATTCCCAAATAGCCTGAATGGTTCTTCCCTCAGGGATCTCAAAATGTAAATCAGCAATGTTATCGTAATAATAAGGAGTTAGTTTGCCGTAGCGAAAAAAAGACTTCTTGATAAAGAAAGCATCCTTATTCAATTTAAGTAACTCTTTCCCAAATAAAAGCCATAAATATGATTTTGAAATCCTAAAAGCATAATAACACCAAAAAACTAAAAAAATATAAAGTATAATTCTTTCCTGCTCTAAGAGAACCAAATGAAATAAAGACCAAATCACAACAGCACCTATACAATACCACATACCTAACCAGGCACCCATGAGCATATTTACAAAATGATTTCTTTCGGGAATAATAACCACCGTTGTTTTGAATTTAGAATCTTCAAAACTAATACGGTCACCTATTTTTTTCATGGAACAAAAATAAAAAAACCCCTAAGAATACTTAGGGGTTTCACATAAAATTATAATATTCTAATAGTTCCAAACATCATGCTCCCACTTGCGAATATTGTTCTTTACCTTTTCCGCTTCATAGAGGGCATCAACGCCAAATCTATAATCCTCAATTTCTCTATCGAATTTATCTGAAGTTCGATATACTTGAGCAGTATATTTCCTTTTCCAAAATAAATCATCAAAGCTCATCCACTGCGCATCTGACTTATCATTATAAGTATAATAGTTAACCATTACATTTCTTAAATCTGGAAAATACATCCAAAACATTTCAAGTTGTATGGTTGGCTCATTTTCAAGAGGCTGAAACTCACTTTGCTCCATGCTAAAATAAGATTCTACACCATCTCGAAATACAACCATTGTACCCCGCATTTCCTTATGTTCCTTTTCTGCAACCTTCGTAAATTTACAAACAGGAGCTATAGCTATTATTCTTTTATCCAAAACGGAGCGCTCTTTGTCAAAAAACCAATCTTCCTTAATATTGTATGCGGTTATTCCTTCCGAAGACTGAAAAGAAATCGGTCCATCTTCACGAAGTAGACCTGAACCATTATTCTCAATCGATTTAGTCCATCGGAGCTCTAAATCTGCTTTGTCGAAATTTAATAAATCAGAACGCGTAGGATCGAAACTTAAATTCACAATACTATCGAACCAAACCTCAAAAGTCTGTCCCTGAGCAGATTGAGTTACAGAAGGGTCATTTTGAAGTGCTTCTTCCGTTCCATCAATGTCAATTTTAACAACAGGTCCTTGACCCAAAGCTGCAATTACATTGTTGATTTCACTTTGATACTCTTCATTTAAAAAATAATCTTCACTTCCAGACACCCTTTCTATTGGGTATTTAAACTGATACCCATCTTCGATAACCTGTTTAACGTTGTAAATTGGATTCGCCACTTGATATACAGGAAGATCTCCTAACATGATATGTCTAAGAATAACGGTCCATAATGACCATCGCTCTTGATGCTTAATCCATAATGGCCCATCAACATCGGATTCTGATTTCGGCGGCTTAAATTGTGAATCAAATTCATCAAAAGGGAAAAATATCTCATGATTTAATTTCTCTCTTGCATCAATTCTAGAAAAGACCCTCTTTGACCAAACAAAATCGGCATAACGAACATGCTCATACGGAACAGCGCTTCGAATCGGCACTTCATCTTTTACCACGACTCCATCAACAATACCTCCACCTAAAGTATTATATGGCCCTCTAGGGGGAACATCTTGTGCAAAAACCGATGCTCCAAGAATAAAACTCAACACGATTGTAAATGAAGTACTTTTCATAATTTCCTTATTTAATTTGAATCACGCCCTCTATAATGTCTTTTTTACCGGTATCTGTTCTTTTTGTAAACAATACGATACCTAGCTTTTGACCTGGACGTGCCTTCGCTAAATTACCTGGCTTCAAACGATCTCCAGAAAATCCTTTTCCAAGAATCTCTCCACCAGTTACTTTATATTTGATCCCCTTAAAGTTAAAGGCATCACCCAATCCAACATCCAAGAAACCACCACGCGATTTTGAGATCGACTTCGTTTTAACTTCTGGTTTTGGAAACTTTTTAACGGGAAATATATTTTTACCAAAGGTCACGGTATTTCCATTGTTATCTTTCCCCTGAAGAGAAACAGTAACTGTTCTAACACCCCTATTAACATATAGCCAATCGCCTTTGTAAGAAGTACCATCCGTATCTTTCCACGATTTATTTTTCTGTGACTTAGAACATCCTGTACAAGTAACTGATGTTGATACAACACCGGCTGCTGAATAAACAACCTTATTAGGCCAATCAGTATAAAAAACAGATACTTCTGGTAAGGCTATTGAACCACCTTTCTCTACAACTTTTACAGTTGTCGCATACTTGGCCCATTTTACACCACCGAATTTGTCTTTAATCCCAATTTCCCCAGTTAATTCCATTTCACCGCCACTAGGCGCCGTGTATGCAATAAAAGCTTGACCATCTCGAGTATCTACTAGTGTTCCTTTACCTGCGTCTATTTTCACCTCAGGTTGTTTTTCGGAATCATACGCAGCCATCATTACTTTTAATGTATCTGAAGCTCCACCGGAAACAGATGGAGAAGCAATCGCCAACGGCATCACTTTATTAAATGCATAATTACCACCTCCAACTTTCGAAGACAAATAAGCCATTGCATTTGCTCGGGCTGTTAATATTTCACTTTGCAAACTTGATAAGGCCGCAATAGCTGCCACAGATGGCGCATGGTCAAAGGTACCACCAACCCAATGGCGAAATTCCCCTTCGCTGTGCGGATCTGGCTGTAACTCATTTTTTGTAAGACTCCTATAAATATTAGAAATAATACCTCTATCATCACGATTGACATTTGAAGCATCCAAAGCCTTTTCCATTTGAACACCTAAATCTTTAAGGTCCTTAAACTTTTTAATATTAGGGTCTTTAAAAGCATATTTATTACCATCATCATCAATGGCTACAGAAGCCTTAACGATTAAATCGCATAATATCTTTCTGTACTCGAACATTGCAGGCCAAACCGCAAAGCCCGGGGCTTTTTTATTCACATCCAAAATATTCTCATTGATACCCATAATGAACATTTGTTCATCGTATGCATCTTTTTTGGCTACGTGATTTAGATTCATTTTGATAGGCCTGATTGGCTCACTATTCTTTGTTAATCCAGGCTTTGTAACATTTGCAAAATCCAATGTCCATTGCGCTCTGTCTTTTAAACAAATTGGTTTTTCTGCACCCGGACTTAAATCCTCACCACATTTTTGAAAAATCATGAGCTTAATCTTATCGATTAAAACAATTTTTTTAGCTGTTTCGGCATCAATTTCCTCCATGACCTTGAAGATTTCTACAGCTATTTTATTTGGATTGCCTTCATCATTGGTTTGTTTACCTGCAACGTCAGACTTCTTTTCATCACCACGTTGTACTTCGGTATTATTTCCAGTTTGAATATTTGCTTCAATATTAATAAACGCATCAAGTATAGATTTAGATACATTCAAAGCCAATAAGGCCGTGAGTACCAAATACATCATACCGATCATTTTTTGTCTTGGGGATTCCTTGCCTCCTGCCATGTTCTATCGTTCTTAATTTATAATTAATTAAAATTACGACTTCATTGCCTTAAGCATGTTGCCATATACATTGTTCAGATCTCCTAAATTTTGAGACAATGTCGCCATGTTCTCTCTATAAATCTGAGTATCTCCAGCAGAAGCAGCTAAATCTGACATTACAGACTTGATACTTTCTTGCAGTCCTTGCAATTGACCTGCACTCTCAATATAATCTTGTGAACTCTTTAATTGAAGCTCGTAAGTGTTATTTAAGGCTGCGATGTTTGAACTTAAACGTTCCATTTCAGGACCAAAGTTATTTCCTTCACCTGAAATAGCGGCTATAGAAGTTGCTGATTCTTTATATTGATCTGCCAAGTTATCTAAACTCTTTGAAGCGCTTTCTAAACTGCTTACATATTGATCTGTTGCTCCAGTTGCTGAAGACATAGAACCCAAAGAAGTTGCATTATCCGCTAAATTAGACATACCGTCTTTTAACCTTCCTATTAAGGCATTATCAATACCCGCATCACCCAATTTATTAGCAAGACTGTCTGCCTGAGAGCCAGGCTCATCAGAACCAGACTTAATTAGATCATATAGACCAACCCCCTCTAATTCTTCGATACCTTCACCTTCGGTATTCGCCAATTCTGGAAAAACACGAGACCAATCAGAATCCAAATGAACAGGTTCCATTACGGACATAATAAATATAAGAGCTTCCGTACTAAGACCTACGATCAACATCTCTGATGCTCCAGGCCAGTGCATAATTTTAAACAATGCCCCCATAATTACAACCGCTGCTCCAAGGCCGTAAACATATTTCATTATATTCTTCCAAGTCTTGCTTTCAAAAAAGCTAGTTCCGTTTCCACTCATAGATTTGATTTTATTTATTTAACTGGTATTGGTTTATTTAAGTTGTATATCACTTTGAATTTCTTCACCATTTTCGAGATCTAAATCTTTACCACCACGGCCCATGTGAGTCAGCACATTTCTAAAGCCAATGTAAGATTTAGCGGTATCTTGATATTCAAAAGTTCTTGTAGAATTATTGAGGTAATAGCCAATATCTTTCCATGAACCACCACGGATCACTTTACGTTTTTTAGCTGGATGATCACCATCTTTTGCCTCATACTCATAGTCTGAATTCATATCATGACCAAATTCGTATTGGGATTCATCAAAAGCAGTTGAACACCACTCAGCAACGTTTCCTGCCATACAGTACAATCCGAAACCATTTGGGTTGTATGAATAGACCTTTACAGTATGAAAACCACCATCTTCAAAATAACGTCCTCGCATTGGTTTAAAGTTGGCTAAGAAACAACCACTAGCATTACGAATGTAAGGCCCTCCCCATGGGAATTGTGATTGTTCTAGATCTCCACGCGCAGCTCTTTCCCATTCTGATTCAAGAGGTAAACGGAAATCATTTACAAATAGATCACCATTTGCCTCTAACCAGCTATGGTAAATTTGTGTTCTCCAAACTGAAAAAGCTTTTGCTTGAGTCCAAGTAACCCCTACAACAGGGTAATTATCATAAGCATTATGCCAAAAATAATTTTTAGTCATTGGAGAATGAAATGCATAAGTAAAATCACGAACCCAGCATAAAGTATCTGGATAAACATTGATTCGTTCTTTAATAATGAAACGACTTCGATCCGTATGACCACGAATAGCATTGTGCTGACCTTTACTATTGGAATAACCCATGTCCAAATCCTGACCTGGATTTTCCAAGATAGTACCATACAAATTGTCTGCGTCTGTAATGGATTTATTAGATAGAACCTGTCCAGATGCATCAGTTGCTTGAGAAGTAAATACTGTCGTATCTACCCAAACTTTATTGTTATTCTGATCCATTGTATAAAGCGTAGATCTATGCAAATCATCTCTTTTATAATCTTTCGATAATGGGTCACGTCTATTTCGTTTGTACAAATCATCTGAACGATAGGTATCATTACCTAAGCTATCATAAGAAAACGTTTTTCTAGAATCAACAGCGGTTGTTATAACCTTACCTCTTCTAGCAGCCTCTTTATAATCTATCCAATAGTAATCAAAATATAAAAGACGCGTATCTATCGTTCTTTTTTTATAAAAACGCTCTTGCTCACTATAAAACATATCGGACAATAAGAAATTTGTCTCTGGATCTTTATAATCTAAAGGCATTTCCCAGTCGAGAGTAAGATATTTCCTCGCTTCAAGTCGACCTAATTGATACTTCTTTGCTTTTTTGGTAAGCTGGGTTGTATATCCTTTTTTCTGAGTCTTATCACCTTTAAACGTACTGTTCTTGGTATAGTTCTCGAAAACGAATGCTTCTTCATTTGCCCAATTCTTTATACCTAAAACCCCTTTAAGATCTTTTGGTCTAATTTCAAGGCCATTGACAAGCGTTACGTTTTTTCCAAATAATTTTTTATTTGGACCATCACCTTCAGCTCCTTTCATGTATGGAGACCCTATTAAAAGCATGGATTGATCTACTTTGGAATTATTTGCTGAATCCATGAACAATTCAAAAGGGGTATTTCCACCCTGAACATCAGAACCTGCATCATAAATTTCGCCGTAAGGCCCCATCATTAACCAAAAATCATCTGGTATTTGAACCCATTGCTCTGCATCTTCAGCATAACTTCTTCTGTAAAGCTTTTCTCTAGCGATAGAATCCCGAACCCAATCAACGAACTGTCTGTACTCGTTGTTTGAAATCTCTGTAGCATCCATATAGAAGGCTTGAGTAGAAACGGTTTTCTTACGAGCGGTATGTAAGCCCATAATATCTTCGTCATCCTCTCCAGACTGATAAGCCCCAGAAGGAACGTAATTCATTCCTATCGGTAATTTACCTGGTCCAAGAACATCTGGGTAAAAAACGTCTCTTCCTTTTACTCCCACCAAATTACCCTCTACCTCATTACATGAGGAGAAGAACGACAGTAAAGCAATCAAACAAAATAACTTCTTCATTTTATATTTTTTGGTTCAGCGTTTCCAAATTAACTTGCTACAGGTTATAGTTTGGATATAACGTATGAACTGATAAAATAGTTACATCTTTTTTCTAAAGCCACAGCGGGTGCCTTGCACTTTGCTTAGGTGGTTCAGGTAAATCATAACAATATTTAAAGAAGATCTCGTGAGAACCTCTTGAAATACTTGATAGTCTATTAACAGTTAAATCATAAGAGTAACCAACGGTTAAGTTTTCTAAAGGCGTATACCCAAGCATCAAAGCTACGGCATCTGATGTTCTAATAGTAAGTCCTGCATATCCTTGCTTGGAATTACCAAAATCATATATGTATCTTGTATTGAAATCGGCAGAGAATTTAATTAAATCAGTACGCATCAAAACCTGAGCATCAATTGTACCACCAAACATATTAGCGAATTTCTTACCTCCCATTAAATAATAATGTCTTGCTGTCTGGTACGATTGTTCAAAACCAGCGACATCCTGAGACTTCAACAAGGACTCCGTTAAATGCGTAGAAGAAATACCAACATAAAAATCTTTACCATTAAAATATGCACCAAAATTGACGTCTAGATTAGTTGCTGCAAAGCCTATAGGTAAATCTGGGTCAGTGTTTGTTGTTGGCGGAACCCATACTGGATTCATACCGTAATTAATCAAACCTAAACCAACACCTAAGCCTAAAGTCCCAACATTCCCTATTGTTATTGGGTAAGAATAATTAAGAGCTAGATTATTTTGAATTGCAAATCCTATCGCATCATGGTAAAAAGAAAGTCCGATACCTCCAGGGAAGAAACGACTTAAATCAGCTTCTAAGTTCAAAACTGCAGAGTTAGGAGCTCCATTAACTCTATCCCATTGGTTTCTATAAATAGACGTAACACAAACAGAGTTGAATAACCCTAAACCAGTTTTCCCTGGATTGATACTCATTTTATCATAAATAAAATGTGTAACCAGTTTATCTTGCTGAGCAATGGCCGTAAAGGAGACCATAAATAGGAGTAGGCCTAGTGAGCATTTTTTGAGTTGCATAGAGTTTTTTTAACACAAATATCACAGGTAATTCATCATTAACTATAATATTCAAGATGCTAAAATAATTAATTTTATCGATAATAAAAACAAAACAAAGAAATTGTTGGTTTTCTATCTAAGTAAGCTTTTGATAGGTCTTCCACCATAAATCAGGCATTTCGTTTTGCATTGCTTGATCATAATCTTCTTTATTACATGGAACAAGATGGTGTCTCTCATATCTAGAGCCATTTTTAGGAGGATAAGGAACCTCCATCCACCACCTGTCAGACTTATGACTTTTATAAAATATTATCGAGTGATTGCCTGTTTCGAGCTCCACATTGAACTTATAATATGCTGCTTTGCTGCCCATCGGAAAATCTCCCCAACGCGCCTGATATCCGTCGATAAAATACCAAAGAACCTCAGCCAGTAATTTATCTGAGATTTGATTGTAATCAGTGTAATTGAAGATACCTAAAAAATTAACCTTATCAGAAATGCCAGCATACCGAGCCATTTGACACATTTGCTGGGCTTGAAAGCCGTTTGGATTTGCGCCATGAGAAAAAACTTCTGATGCCTTGATACTATTGAAATCTATATTAATAATGTCTGCATTCCTTAAATGGGGTTCAGCACGTTTAAAATCGGCATTAAACTCACCTAATCGGCAGACATCGAAATAAAGGCTCTCGATTAATTTCAATTCCTTAGGCTGGGTATGGGGTATCTGAAGCCCAATGTTCGCATGATTAAACAGATAACACGGCCTCTTTAGCATAATGGAAGTTAGGTAAGAATCCGAGAAAACGGGACTATCAGGTGCTCCCAAATCAAGACTGTAATCTATAGAACAAATATTTACGAGCTGCTCTAGTTTCTCATAGGCATCATACGCAGCTAAAATAAGGTCTTGAGAACCACCGATTAATATAGGCACCACACGATGCTTAATAAGCTCACTTACGACGTTTGATATCGCAAAAGAAGTATCTTTTAGCTCATTCCCTGGAGAGATTGATCCTAAATCATAAATATTATTTTTCCAATTTTTAGACCTAGAAAGCTTACGCAACTCCTGTCTGAATTCTGACTGCTTTTGAATAGAAACCTCATTGACTGCTCCTCTGTATTCTGGAACAGAGAAAATTGCAATTGAACCCGGTTCTATTTCTGGGAAATCTCCATAATTACAGTTTAAAACTTGCCCCATCTGTTCATCTTGAAATTCGCGTTCATCAAGAGCTAACGGAGTGAAGTATATAGACAGGTCAATCATGCATCAAATCTATTCTAGAAAATGAAGCTGAAGCAATAAATAAAGAAAAGAAATAAAGAACCTAAAGTGAATAACTTAGTTCTTGTCTAAAATTGATTTGATATCCGGCTTGAAATAGAGCTCAGATTTCAGCACTTTTCCATCCGCTCTATAAATAGGCTTACCATCCTCATCAAGCTTACTCATATTGGACCTTTGTATCTCCTTGAAGACCTCTGAAATCTTATGTTGTAAGCCATGCTTAAGAATCGTACCGCAGAGAATGTATAGCTGGTCACCTAATGCATCAGCAATCTCAATAAGGTCTTCGTTTTTAACAGCTTCGCGGTACTCATCGTTTTCCTCTGCCATAAGCCTATATCTAAGCTCTTGTTCAGAAACTGATAATTCTGCTGTTGGTTCTTGTCTGTTTTCAATGCCAAATGCATTATGAAATGTTTCGACCATTTCAATGGTTTCCTTTATCGTCATTGTCTAATATTTAAATAATTTATCAATTTTCTCGCGAACCTTTTCAGCATTAGGCAGAAGGGAAAACTCAAGATCTGAATTTAAAGGAATAGCAGGTGTGTCTACCGAACCTACTATTTCAATGGGTGCGTCTAAATAATTAAAATTATCACGCTGTAACCTCCCTGCAATTCCAAGCATAAAATTACACTCTATAGATTCTTCCGTAATAAGAAGGACCCGACCGTGTCTTTGACAAAGTGAATTCATAGCATCATGATCAAGGGGGTGTAAGGAACGTAAATCAAGCAACTCTACCCTACCTTCATAATCTTTCATCGCCTCTAAAGACCAATAAACACCTCTTCCATATGCAATCACTCCAATGCTATTCCCCTTTGAAACTTCCGCAGGCGAAGCATCACGAACGGTCCTTGCCTTTCCAATAGGAATAACATAGTCCGCACTAGGTTCAATAGACATTGATTCTTCAGTACCCTTAATTTTTGACCAATACAGCCCCTTATGCTCCAAAATAACTACTGGATTAGGGTCGTAATAAGCTGCCTTGAGCAAACCTTTTAAATCAGCACCAGTAGATGGATAGACAACTTTCACTCCTCGAATATTTGTCAAAACAGACTCAACACTTGATGAATGGTATGGCCCACCAGAACCATAGGCGCCAATAGGAACACGAATAACACAACTTACAGGCCATTTACCATTAGACAAATAGCAAGACCGCGATACCTCTGTAAAAAGCTGGTTTAGACCAGGCCATATATAATCTGCAAATTGAACCTCAACAATCGGTTTTAAGCCCACAGCTGACATCCCGACGGTAGAACCGATAATAAAAGCTTCTTGAATTGGAGTATTAAACACACGAGCATCACCAAAGCTTTGTGCTAGAGTGGCTGCTTCTCGAAAAACGCCTCCTAGCCGGCCACCAACATCTTGACCATACAATAAGGCTTCTGGATGTTCTTTAAGTATTTCTCTCATTGCAAAAAGTGCAGCATCAACCATGACGGTTTTCTTCTTACCCTTTGGTGCCCGATCTCCTTTCTCCTCAGTAATTGGTGATGGAGCAAAAATATGATCCGTTAAACTATCCAATGAAGGATCTTCAGCTTGAAACGCAAGATCATATTGAATATCTATTTCTTTTCTAACCGCTGCTTCTTTCGTTTTAATAGCCTCATTGGTCAAACCTGATTGGCGCAATAATTCGAGTAATTTTGGATAGGGGTCTTTTTTGCGTTCTTCTTCTAAGTCATCACGGTACCACTCCATGCGAACACCGGAAGTATGATGCCCTAAGAGAGGGACATGAGCATGTATAATAAAAGGCCGGCGTTCCTTTCTAACTTTTTCAAAAACTTCCTGAACGGTTTCATAAGATGATGCGAAATCACTACCATCAATCGTTTTGAGTTCAATACCGTTAAAACCTTGTGCATACTTACTTATATCTTGTGCTCTTGTCTCTTCTGCATTGGCTGAGATATCCCAACCGTTATCCTGTACTAAAAAGACTATTGGAAACTGCTTCAATGCAGCCATTTGAAGCGCTTCTGACACTTCTCCCTCAGTGCAAGATGCGTCACCTAAAGAGCAAACAACTACAGATGGACTGACAGTATCATCGCTTAAACCTTGATGCTCCTTATACTGCACACCCATAGCAATTCCCGTAGTCGGTATTGCTTGCATTCCCGTAGCGGAAGACTGATGAATAATCTTTGCCATATCCGGCCTATCAAGAGATGGATGAGAATAATACGTTCTACCTCCAGAAAATGGGTCGTCTTTCTTAGCGAAAACCTGAAGCATCAACTCCTTAGGAGTAATGCCCATGGATAGTAAAATAGAATCATCTCTGTAGTATGGAGATACCCAATCTTGTGGTTTTAGCTGCATACCAAGGGCAACCTGAATCGCCTCGTGCCCCCTAGAGGTGGCGTGTACATACTTAGATGTAGCTTCTTTATTTTCCTCGTACTTCTCCGCTAGTGTTTTAGCTGTGCACATAAAATAAAAAGCCTCTTCAAGGGTTTCTTTTTTCAATATATTTTGCTTTGATTGAGCCTTTATTTTAGACATCGTTTTGAATGAGTTTCAAATATACAAAAAGTACCAAAAAGAGCGAGCATAGACGATTAAAGAGTCATGAGGTATTTGCAATTAAAGCGTATTTTTATCGAAAACAAGTCTTATGCTAGGATTAAAGATGGAAACCGACCCGAGATGGATCGACATAGCTGAACGAAATATCGAAGAAATATTAATCGACCACGCTTTTTGCGAACAAAAAGCAGCCAGTAATGCAATTTCCATTATTGTTCAATATCCCCATCGCGCGGACCTCGTAACAGCAATGATTGAAATTTGTAAAGAAGAAATGGATCATTTCGAAATGGTTCACAAAAAAATACTTGACAGAGGAATGAACCTAGGGTTTGAAAGAAAGGATCCTTATGTCAAGGATTTATCCCAGCACCTAAAAACGGAGTATGGAAATAACTCTAGAGAGAGTCATTTTGTAAATCAAATGCTATTTGCCGCAATGATTGAAGCAAGAAGCTGTGAGCGTTTTAAATTACTATCAGAAAGCTTAAAAGATCCAGATTTAAAAGAATTTTATAGAATGCTAATGGAAAGTGAAGCCCGACACTTCATGACGTTTCTGAAATTTGCAAAAAAATACAGCACCAAAATTGATGTTGAAAAAAGATGGTTATCATTCCTGTCTTTTGAAGCCGATTTAATGAAAAAGTATGGAAAAGAGCAAAGTATTCATGGCTAAACCCATAAACGTAAATCGCTAATTGGTTGTATACTTTTTTCTATATTTCAAGTAAAGTTCATACTGGAAATTTGATGTCGATTGCACCACTCCATCAATACTAATAAGTGTAACTTGATTGGTCATCATATCCAAGGCATTCCCTTTTGAAACAAAAAAACTAGCTTTCTTTCCTTTTTCGATTGAACCATAGTCCTTTTCAATACCCATTATTTCACAAGGTGATAATGAAATAGAACGCACCGCTTCTTCCTCTGAAAGACCGTATGCCATTGCTGTTCCTGCAAGAAAAGGAAGGTTTCGGGAATTCATCGCCTCCATATCTCCCGAACCTTGCAGACAATACTGAATGCCTTGCCCTTGCAATAAATACGGAAGACGGTAAGGAAGGTCAATAGCCTCATCCTCAATATTAGGAAGGCTATGGATTCGATCTAGCATAATAGGTATTTTTGAATCTTTCAATTTCCGACCGATGAGATAAGCATCATAGCCCCCTACAATAACCGGGTTTTCAAATTCAAAAGCCGCAACAAAATCAATAACATCATACAGCTGCTGCAATTCATTCGCATGAATATAAACTCGTTTCGAACCAGAGAAACAGCTTCTAACAGCTTCAAGTCTTTGATCAAAACCAAGAGTGCTTTCGGAGTAAGCCTTTGCCAATTCAAAAAACTGAACGATCTCTTGTTTTTGGGTGTCGTATTTTTTGTTCCTCGTTTTAGGTTTAGGTTCAGCCCACCAACCACCACCTTCTGTACTGCTTGGCCAATTGAGATGAATTCCGTCGTCTTTACTAAGGGTCGCATCTTCCCAGTTCCATCCGAATAAACTCATTACGGATGATGTACCTGATATACGACCTCCTCTAGGAGTCGCCTGCGTCATAAGAACACCGTTAGTCCTAACGGTTTCCGCAACTTTAGATTCAACGTTAAAAGCAATCTGAGTGCGAACATGTGGATTGTATTCTCCAACATCATCAAAATCACGGGTTGCTCTTACCGCATCTATTTCTGTGAGGCCAAGCGTGGAATTTGTAGACACAAAAGAGGGATACAAATGCTGTCCCTCAATTGAAATAATTGTATCCCATTTTTTTGAATCAATACTTGACACCAGGGCATTTTTTACCAAGGAAAAACGATCGTCTTCAACACCTACCAAGGCATTTTCAATAACCACACCATTACCAACATGTAAAAAACAATCCGTGTATAGTACCTTTTGAGTAAATCCAAATAAACTCCAAAGTCCAAAGATTGAAAGAATAAAATATTTCATCATCAATGTAAATTCGTTTTAGTCTCCCCTACTTCTCCATGAGAATCACAATGAAAAAACTTTTCTTTTTC
>CAJJCU010000149.1 GCA_905182775.1 uncultured Flavobacteriales bacterium | reverse complement strand
ATTGTCTATCAAACTAAAATTACTTAAGATAATATACAAACAAGCCGCGATATAGAGTACAGCCATAAAAGGAACAACCTTTTCTGTAACAGAGGCAATCCTTTTGATTCCACCGATAATAATGATTCCTACTAAAATTGCTAAAACAACTCCTATAATAGCCCCTGCATTCGCATTGTCCCAACCCATTAATTCTTTAAGAACAATGGTTGCCTGGTTACTCTGTGCCGCATTTCCGCCACCGAAAGATCCACCTATACAGAATATAGCAAATAAAACTGCTGTAATTTTACCTAGCATCGCAAAACCTTTTTCTTTAAGGCCCTTACTTAGATAATACATAGGTCCTCCGTATACCGTTCCATCTTCTCCAATATCTCTATACTGAACACCAAGCGTACATTCTACAAATTTAGATGACATTCCTAGCAGCCCACAAACGACCATCCAAAAAGTGGCACCAGGACCACCTAAAGCAATTGCTAAAGCGACACCTGCAATATTTCCATTACCAACAGTTCCAGAAACGGCAGTTGCCAAAGCCTGAAAATGGGTTACTTCTCCCTCTTTGCTTTCATCTGCAATTGTGTCTTTAATATCGCCATCAATTGCCAAGTCTTTATCACCAGCAATGGCATGATCGACATGATCATATTTACCTCGAACCACATTAATTGCCTTACCGAAAAAACGAATATTTGGAAAACCAAAGTACAGGGTGAAAAACAATGCACTGCAGACTAAAAGAATAATAACAAAAGGTGCACCATCGAAAACCTCGAAAAAGATGATACCAGAAATAAAATCTGATATTGGCTTAAATGCTTGATCAATTTTCTCATCTAATCCCATCTCCTCTTGGGCAAAGCTCATGACGGGCATTAATAAAGCAATGAGTGCAAATATTCCTCTTTTCATGTAGTGATTTTAATAGTTAAATTTAATTGTGCCGAAGTTAATGTTTTTAGCCTTAGGATAAAAGCTTTAGGCTTTCCTCAAAAGACATCGGATTGTAGTCAATCTCCTTTCTTGCTTTACTTAAGTCAAAACCCGTTTTCGGCGGTCGTTTCGCAGCTTGATTTAAAGAAGTACTATCCGTTTTACTAAGAGATTTGGTCTCCAAGTCAAAAAACGTTGCGACCCTTAAAACCAAGTCATAAATGGAAAAGGTTTCAGGTCCTGAAATATGATAAATTCCTGTTTGATTTAATTCGGAAATACGAATACAGGCCCAAGCCAAGTCATCTGCCCAGGTTGGGGCCCTAAACTGATCATCGATAATCTGCAGCTCTTTACCTGAAGCCAAGGCTCTCTTCGCCCATAAAACAATATTAGACCTAGAAAGATTAATGCCTTCACCAAAAACAATGATGGTGCGTACAATCGACCAATTTTGATATTTCGAAGATTGAAGGATCATTTCTGCATCAACTTTTGATTCCGCATAAATACTTAATGGGTTTGTTGCGTCTGATTCCGAATAATTCCCCTTAAGGCCATCAAAAACAAAATCTGTTGATAGTAAAGTAAAATGAGCCCCGATCTCTTTTGCGGATTCAAATAAAAATTGAGTCGACTTCACATTTATCAGTTGACAGGCCTGAGGGTTCAATTCACAATCATCAACATTAGTCATGGCCGCCGTATGAATTATCGCATCCGGTCTAAAATGCTGCAGCAGATGGTCTACTTCGGACTGATCTGAAATGTCTAAAGACTCGTATTTTTCATTTGGACAGGCGGAGTTTCTATTTTCACCAAGAGATGTTGCAAGAAAAAGTTTCTTATTCTTGATAAGCTGCTTGACAATTTTTTGACCGAGTAAGCCATTACTTCCTGTAATTAGAATCTTCATATAAGCCAATTATAATTCCCAAATTGATTTTTTTCTTTTGGAAGAAAAAGTGAAATAATGCTTGTGCTCTAGAAGCCAAGCCATAATTAAATAAAGAAGCAAGGGAGATCCAAGTGTCACAAAGGAGAAGTAAATAAATCCTAAACGAACTTTAGCGGTTCGAATCCCTAACTTTCTCGCCCACCACTCGCAGACACCATAGGATTGCATTTCAAAAAAAAAGAGGATTTTTTGAAGTGTTCGTTTCATTTATACGCTTGATTCTACTGAATTATTTCAACGGCTTGAATTCCATCCAATCTGAATTGGCAGGAACTGCAGTTGCCGGGTCAAATTCTGTACTCGTAATTCTAGCTGTAGTTCTACGATTAATTTGATGAAGCTTTTCAAACTTTACATTGTCAGATCTGCGAAACTTGTTAATAAAGCTTTCATTAAGAACAATTTCTTCTCCGGCTTCATTGATCCATTTTGCCGGTTCTGCCTCACCCTTACCAATCGGCTGAATTCTACGCGCATCAATTCCTTTTTCCTCAACCAAAAACTTGTAAACAGCCTTTGCTCTATTTTCAGATAAAACCTGATTGTATTGGGCAGAAGATCTTGAATCAGTATGTGAAAACAAGTCAATTGTAATGTATGGATGTGTACTCAACAGATTGTACAAAAACTCCAAAGAGTCAGTAGACATGCAGGTCTCATCATTGATAAAAGTCCATTCGTTTAATGGGTAACGAATCTCCGGTGTGCGAATTTCTTCAACAATCGGTACCAATTCGATTTCAACTATAAATGACTGACTTTCTTTCAATCCAACAGTTGTAATTTTGGTTGAATTCGGGTTTTGAAGATACCCCTCTTTCATTGCATTTATAGAATAGGTCACATCCTCATTAATGTATCTCTGCTTCCCGTTTTTGACATCATATTTGA
>CAJJCU010000148.1 GCA_905182775.1 uncultured Flavobacteriales bacterium | reverse complement strand
CAATCCGTGCAGAAAGGCATTTTAAATAATAAAAATGATACTTAACTTTGGTAAAAATCGTTTATGAGAACCATGATTATTCTAAGTTTTGTGTGTGGCTTAGCACTTTCATTAAATGCACAAAAAGTATTTTCTGTCGATCACGCAAGCCAAGCTGATGTGAAGGTATTCGTTGTCGATTATGCGAGTCAAGCCGATCTTAAAGTTTTCAAAGTTGACTATGCGAGTCAGTCCGGCAAGAATGATGGGTCTTGGTTTTTTGTAGACTATGCCAGTCAATCAGATCAGCGTATCTATTTTGTCGAATATGCGAGCCAGGCAGATGTTAAAATATTCTTTGTTGATTATAAAAGTCAATGTGGCTGGTCGCGTTCCTCAAAAAAGCATCTTTTTTATTAACCCATGCTGGAGAACCTTGCTATTTTATCAGGTATAACCTACCTCATTCTTATTATTAAAGGAATCCGTTACGGTTGGATTTTTGGGATAATAAGCGCCATGATCTATGCTTATTTAAGCTTTAAAACCAATCTTTTTTTACAAGGATTCTTACAAATTATTTATGTTTTTCTTGGCGCTTGGGGTTTTATTCATTGGGCGAAAGAGGACCGTCTCGTAGTCCGCAGTTTGACTTTAAAGCAGAATATGGGGGTCTTGTTGTTAGGTCTATTTTTATCTGGGACGGCTTATTATTTAATTTCTTTTACGGATCAAGAGTCAGCTGTTCTAGATTCTTTAGTGACGGTTTTTAGTATTATTGCAACGTGCTTAACGGCGCAAAAGTTAATTGAAAATTGGTTCTATTGGTGGGTTATAAATGTTTTGGCTATGGCCCTTTATTTCGGGCAAGGAATGGAGAACTCAGCTTTTTTGTACCTCTCCTATCTTTTACTTTCATTCTATGGTTACAGAGAATGGCGTATGCGGTTAAAAAAAGAACACAGCCATGCTTAAATTTGCATTTACAGGCCCAGAATCTTCTGGTAAATCTACAGCATCTTTATGGTGCTCTGATAGGTTATCTGCGCAACACATTGAAGAGTTTGCAAGAGCATATTTAGCAAATTCATTGACTTACTCGAAGGAGGACCTAGATTATATTGCTCTTGAACAATTTAAAAGAAATATGCAGGATGCCCCCCTTGTGGTTTGTGATACCGAAATGCTTGTTATGAAAATATGGAGTGAGGAAAAGTATAAAAAATGCTCAGATCAAATTCGTGTTTTATGGGAGTCACAAGAATTTGACCATTACTTTCTTTGTAAGCCTGATATTCCATGGGAAGAAGACCCTTTAAGAGAGAATCCAAAGGATCGAGATCGTTTGTTTTCGATTTATGAAAATCAATTAAAGGAATTAAATTTGCCTTATTCCATTCTATTAGGCAGTAGACATCAAAGACAGAAAAGAATGGATGAGGTCCTTCATAACTTTTCTCTTTTATGAAAAAAATATTATCGCTTGGTTTATTGATGCTTGTTCTTGTCCCTGTTGCTTATTATTTCAATAAGCCAAGTGAGGAAAAAAAGCTTAACGTACTGAGTCCTATGGACGTCAATGCAGAGATGGTTGATCCTGAATTAAGAAATATAGGTCGCGGACATTATATTCAGGCATTTGAATGTCTAGATCAAGAAAATAAGACATTCAATTCTTCTTCGATTCAGGGAAAGGTTTGGGTGGTTGAGTATTTTTTTGCTACCTGTATGGGAATCTGCCCGATTATGAATGCCCAAATGCAAAGGATACAAGCGGCCCATCTAAAAGACACGAATGTGGTGCTCTTAAGCTTCACTGTCGATCCTGACCAGGATACTCCTGAGGCCTTAGGTCTTTATGCGGAAAAACATGAGGCAATTCCAGGTAAGTGGTTTTTCCTTACGGGTGAAAAATCGATACTGTATGAGCTTGCCCGAAAATCTTTCTTTTTATTGAAACCAGCCGAGGCAAAAAATCAAGGTGATGCAGGTAGCGATTTCATTCATACCAACAACTTTGTATTAATAGATAAAGACAAACAAATTCGGGGCTATTACGATGGTACCAATACAAAAGAAGTCGATGCACTCATTCATGATATCTCCCGACTAAAAATGGAATAGCATACTTTTCTCAGAGACATTTGAAATTGCCTATCTTTGTGGTCTGAAAGCAAAAATTCCTTTTAGAGTCTAATTGTCATGAGTCGAGATAAAAAAAATCAAAAGCCAGATAAAAATGTGTCTAAGCGCGACAAGCGCAAGTACATTGAATTCCGTCAAAAGTTTAAAAAAGGAGATCCCCTGCCATCTTTTAGTGATGAGGTAAGGCTCAATAAGTTTATTTCGAATGCCGGTATTTGCTCTAGAAGAGAAGCTGATGTTCTCATTGCAGCCGGAGTTGTGATGGTGAATGACAAGGTGATAACGGAATTGGGTTTTAAGGTAAAACCTGAGGACAGTGTAAAATACGACGGAGAAACCATTAAATCATACAACAAGAGATATGTTCTTTTGAATAAACCCAAAGGGTTTTATTCTACCGTGGGAGAGTCGAAAGGAAGGAAAACAGCTTATAGTCTTGTTCAGAAGTCCTGCAAAGAATTACTTTTTCCTGTAGACAAGTTAGATAAGGATGCTACAGGATTATTACTGTTCACAAATGACAGTGATTTATCAAAAAAATTGAACCATCCTCGTTTTCAATCTAAGAAACTGTATCATGTAGAGCTTAACAACCCAGTTACAAAGAGTCATTTAAAGCAACTTATGGAAGGGGTGGAACTTGAAGATGGGCGAACAAAAGTTTTAGACGCTACTCATGTTCAAGACGGTACTTCTCGTGAAGTAGGTATTGAAATCAGTTCAGGAAAAAAACAAGTGATACACCGTTTATTTGAAGCCATGGGGCTTGCCGTAGTGAAGCTTGATCGGGTTCGCTTTTCGAGTCTTACTAAAAAAGACCTTCCTAGAGGTATGTTTCGCCACCTTTCGGAAAATGAAATTTCATTTTTAAAAATGTCCAAGTAATGCAGTTAAGATTTTTTGCAATTATTCTGTTTTTAACCGCGGCTTGTGGAGAAGAGAATGGTGCGAAAAACTCTAATGAGATCAATTCAAGTTCAATACATCCATATGCCTCTTATTTTTATGCCTTTGACACCATTGTAAAGGTCTATCAGTATAGAGATGTTGTGCATGGCATGAATGAACAATACCATCGAGTTTTCGGCATTGAGGACTCCGAAGGAAAGCACATCGTTGTTGAGAGATATACTCAAGAGGGAAGAATAACGGAGGCTTATAATTACAACCTTGATTCCTTAAATGTAATGGACCACATGGTCGTTAATGGGTTTGGAGAAAATGAAAAGGCGACGCTATATAAGAACGAGCTGTTTCCATTTGAGAAGAATAAAGTAGTTTCTTTTGCATCTAAATTTTCGGGCTTTCAAGATTCAACAGTTCTTTTGATGGAACTAGATCGTAAAATGACCAGTAATATTGTAAATAAAGTTTTAACCGATTCTATTTCTTGTATTAAAATAGAGGAGGAAGCGCAATACACGATCCTTAATCCTTTCACTAAAAAAGAAAATAGACAAGCCCTTCAAAGCATCAATTATTTTGCAAAAGGCATTGGACTTGTTGAGTGGTTTGATAAAGATAAACGAATGCATTTTGTAATAGAGGACATTATCTCTCAAGAAAAATGGATTAAATTGATTTCAGAATGAATAAATACATTTTAATTTCCTTAGTGGCACTTATAAGTTTTGGGTCTTTTGCACAAAGGAGAAATAAACCGAAGCCTAAAAAGTCCTATAA
This sequence comes from uncultured Flavobacteriales bacterium, assembly GCA_905182775.1. Lineage (GTDB taxonomy): Bacteria > Bacteroidota > Bacteroidia > Flavobacteriales_D > Crocinitomicaceae > UBA952. The sequence continues at coordinate 5,553 of CAJJCU010000148.1, read as the reverse complement.
TCCTGGAGCTATATTCTTACAGTGGGGCTATAACCGAGATTTTTATTCTAAAAGTGACATAAATTTTACCGGGTCAGGCTATGATTTCACGCTTCAGGGTTGTCAAGCAGAAGACCGCCAAGAAGAGTTTAGTTTTAACAACTACTTTAACATTAAAAATATAACCATACCTCAATTTAATCTCAGAGTCGGCTACGTCTTCAAGAAGAATTGGGCTATTTCTTTGGGGTACGATCATATGAAATATGTCCTAAAGGACAACATTCCATACCAGTTATCTGGGACGATTAATCCGGGCATCGATACAGAAACAAACTGGTCCGGAACCTATATTAATGAGCCCGTGATTACGCAAGAGGAAACGTTTCACTACGAAAACAGCAATGGGTTAAATTATATACGTGCAGAGATTACGCGTGTAGATCAATTGTATCGCGAAAGAAACTCAGCATGGTTTGCATTTTCTACTTTATTTGGTTTTGGAGCCGGAGCAATTCTTTCAATTAATGACTTTACATTTGCAGGTCGAAAATCAATGTTTACCCCTTCCTTGTCAGGAGTCGCTTTGTCCTTACATGCGGATGCTAGATTTGAATTCTTTAGACATTTTTACATTCAGCCAGGTGTAAGTAGTGGATACATGCTTCAAAATAATGTAAAAATTAGACCTGAAGATTACAACGCTATAGCGAGCCACCAGTTTGGTTATTTAGAGGCACATGTTTTGGTTGGTTGGTTGTTTTATTTGAAACCCACAAATGGCTGCGATGCATGCCCTCAATGGTAAATGATTCGATGAAGTATTTAATTATTGGTCTTGGAAACCCCGGTATGAAGTATGCAAATACAAGGCATAATATTGGCTTTGATGTACTGGACGTATTGGCTAAGGAGTGTGAAGCTCCTTTTTCTACAGACCGCCATGCGGACCGTACAGAAATTAAATTTAAGGGTCGAAAATTGATTTTAATCAAGCCCAATACCTTTATGAACCTGTCTGGAAAAGCAGTTCAATATTGGCTTCAAAAGGAGGGGGTTAAAATCGAGAACCTTTTAGTCATTAACGATGACCTTGCCTTGCCTTTTGGAAAGCTAAGACTTAAAGGGAAGGGTTCTGCTGGAGGCCATAATGGCCTAAAAGATATTGAAGCCGTTTTACAAACCCAGCTTTATGGGCGTTTAAGATTTGGATTAGGAGATGATTATCCCAAAGGGAGACAAGCAGATTTTGTTTTAGGGGAGTGGTCTAAAACGGAAAAAGTCGAACTACCAGAAAAAATTGATTTAGCCATAAAGTTTATAAAGTCCTTTTCTACGATTGGCCTGAACATGACCATGACAGAACTAAATGGGAAATAATAATACATTAATTAAAACAAATTAACTAGTTTTTAGTTACAAAGTAAAAGACATACAAAATGAAGATTTTCAAGCTTGATAACAAAGGGAAGTACAATTGGAATATGGTTATTATTTTAACCTTGATTCCATTAATTGGAGTTTTTGGTACCGCTATTTATGTTTATTATAACGGTGTTGTTTGGCAAGAGCCATTGATGCTATTTGTCTTTTGGTTTCTTTCGGGTATGGGAATCACTATGGGGTACCATCGTTTATTTGCCCATAAAGCATATAAGACAAATGTTTTTGTCGAATGGCTCCTTATGATTTTTGGATCGATGGCGCTTGAAAACACGATTTTAAAGTGGTGCTCTGACCATAGGGTTCATCATACAAAAGCAGAAACAAAAGAAGACCCTTACTCAATAACAGAAGGTTTTTGGCACGCGCACATTGGCTGGATTGTTAAAAATGTTCCAGAAGAACATAGTCGCGTCCGTGGGGTCAAAGATTTGACGAATAAGAGTGCGATAAAATTTCAGAACAAGTATTATTTTCCTATTGGAATTATAGTCGGGTTCCTAATCCCATTGGCAATCGGTTTCATCTACGGTAGACCTATTGGCGCATTTCTTTGGGCTGGATTTTTAAGACTAGCCATCGTGCATCATGCCACATTCTTTATTAATTCAATGTGTCATTACATTGGTAGACGGACCTATGATTTTAAATCAACGGCACGTGATTCTTGGTTTGTTTCTTGGTTTACTTTTGGTGAGGGCTATCATAATTACCATCATAAATTTCAGTGGGATTACAGAAATGGGGTGAAGTGGTTTGCTTATGACCCAAGTAAATGGATTATCAAAGGACTTTCTTTCTTTGGGATTACCTATGACTTAAAAAAAGTAAATGAGCATGTCATTGTTCAGAATCGTGTCAATAACATCAAAACCCAACTATCAGAAATGTTTAATAAGTCCGGTGACGGAATTAGAAATTATTATAAAAACAAAGTGGAAAAGCTCCATGTTAAATCTGAAAACTTGTTTGTTTTATGGTCCGAAATGGAACAGAAATACGCAGAACAATTGTCAAAAGGAAAATTAAAAAATAAGGAGATCGTAAGGAATCTAATCAGCGAACGGAAAAGATATAAGGAACAGTTAAATTCAATTAAACATGATTTGCAAATGATCATGTCTAATGTCCAGAAGAAACGAATGCACCCGAACCTTGCCTAGTCAAGAAGCGTTAGGCTTCTTCGAAATAGCGTCTTTATTTTTTCGAAATCTTTATTGTTATTGGGGGACTGTCAGGAGACTGAATCTTCAAGAAATAAAATCCAGAATGAAGATTTGAAAGATCAATTCTATTGTTGGAATATTCGATAGGGTAAATGACTCCTTTCATGTCGTTGAGAATCAGGATTGTACCCACTGTCAATGTTCCATCTATAGAAAGACAGCTACTTACAGGATTTGGGTAAACGCGAATTCTAGAGGCTTCAGAGTGATTCAGATCTGCAGTGTTTAAGCCGATAAGCTCATTGAATTCATTCATGCCTCCATTGAATATATTTAAGTCAACATCTCCATCAATACCGTTAATATCTCCCCACCAAGAGTATTGTTTGAATCCCCAATCTGACCAGACACCTATATTACTAGGCGGCATTGTGTTTTCGTCGGGTTGTGCAAACCATAAGCCATAGGTACTTAAGGTCGGTGAAAGGTAGTTTGCATAATTACCATTGACATAGATAAATGGTGTGATACCTGATGCATTTTCTACAACTTCCATCCATTCGATGGCCCATTCACTTAGGGCTTCAGATGTGAAGAGGTCCGTCAAGACAACTGCCTGCCCTCCAACATATGGGTTTTCTAGGTCTAGGACTGGTGGCAGGAACCCAGGCCCTATATAGTCCGATGCGATATTTAAAAAATTGGTAGCATCTTGGAGCGCTGAATTGTTATCAGGTCTCGCAAAGTGATAGGCACCCATGACTATATCTGTCGCCAATCCATTGCTTATATTACTTGAAAACATGGGATCCGTATAGGTCATGCCTTCTGTCGCTTTTAGCCAGGCAAAACTATAGCCATCCGCTTGGACTTGTTCCCAGTCAATATTACCTTGCCAATTAGACACATCAATGCCGTAAATGGGTTGTGCAACTGTTAAATTAATACTTAACCATAGGATACTGCTGAACAATAGAGTTTTAAACATAAGAGGTAGAAATAGTTTGTTCCTATAAATTTATCTTTTCTGCTTGAAACTCAAAATAGAATTTGAAATGAATTCAAAAATCTTTCTTTGTTTTCTTACGAATTGCGTTCTGTTTTGCATTCCTTGTCAAGGAAAAAACCTTTAATTTTGTACCATGGCTAGAATAAGGATTTCTGAATTGCTCAATGATGGAGCTAATTTAATTGGTAAGAAAATTGAGGTTAAAGGATGGGTACGTGCTTTTAGAAGCAAGCGTTTTGTGCAGCTAAATGACGGGTCATGCATGGCCAATATACAAGGTGTTATTGATTATGATAATTTTGATGAAGCACAATTAAAGGCTATAAGTACAGGTGCTGCGGTATGCCTGCATGGTACGCTCGTCGAATCACAAGGCTCAGGACAAGCTGTTGAGCTTCAGGTTGAGTCCTTTGATATTATAGGGGCAGCTGATCCAGATGCTGTGCAAAAAACAATTCTTCAACCCAAAAAGCACAGCCTTGATCTACTCAGAGAGCAGGCTCATTTACGGTTTAGAACAAACACCTTTGGTGCGGTTTTCCGTATTCGACATGCTGCATCTTTTGCGGTTCATCAATTTTTTAATGACAAAGGTTTTAATTATATCCATACTCCAATATTGACAGGTTCTGATGCCGAAGGTGCTGGTGAGATGTTTAGAGTAAGCACGCTTGATCCTAAAAGTCCACCCTTAGATGAAGCGGGTGGTATTGATTACAGTAAAGACTTTTTCGGAAAGCAAGTCAATCTAACTGTTTCTGGTCAGCTCGAAGCCGAGCTTGCTGCATTGGGATTGGGTCAGGTATATACTTTCGGACCTACATTCCGAGCAGAAAATTCAAATACCTCTCGCCATTTGGCAGAGTTCTGGATGATTGAACCTGAGGTGGCCTTTAATGACCTATTTGACAACATGGATTTGACAGAAGAATTTTTGAAATACATCTGTTCTTATATCCTAGAAAAATGTGTAGAGGATTTAAATTTTTTAGACCAAAGATACACCCAAGAGCAAAGTCAAAAACCTCAGAAAGACAGGAGTGATTTGGGATTGATTGAAAGCATTCAATTTATTACAAACAACGATTTTAAGCGTCTGACTTATACAGAAGCGATCGATGTGCTGCGAAATTCAAAGGCCTATAAGAAAAAGAGATTTGAATTCCCTGTGGAATGGGGTGTTGATTTACAAAGCGAGCATGAACGCTATTTGGTTGAAAAAGAGTTCAAATGTCCTGTGATTTTAAGTGACTATCCTGCGGATATCAAGGCCTTCTATATGCGTCAAAATGATGATGGAAAGACTGTTGCCGCTATGGATGTTCTGTTTCCCGGAATTGGTGAAATTGTTGGAGGTTCTCAAAGAGAAGAGCGCTTAGATATTTTGAAGTCAAAATGCAAAGACTTTAACATTGATGAGAAAGAGCTTTGGTGGTATTTGGAGACAAGAAAATTCGGTACGGTTCCGCATGCAGGATTTGGAATGGGTTTTGAAAGATTGGTGATGTTTTTGACAGGTATGTCCAATATACGAGATGTCATTCCCTTCCCGAGAGCCCGAGACAATGCTGAATTTTAGGCATTGAAAAAACCGGAAACAGGGTTCCCGGTTGATCAAACTAAGCTACTTTATTAATATTTCTGATTGCCTTTTGAAGGTCCTTTTTCGCCCCGACCTGATGGTGCGTTTTTCATTCGATTGACTAGCTGCTTTTTAAACGCTATTTCGGCATCTCCGAGATCAAAAACTTTTTTGTAGCCAAGCAGTTCTCCAATTTTTCTTGAGTACTCTTTTTTAATTTCAAGAAATTTTATTGCATCCTCGTGACGGTCATTCAGGGCATTTTCATAAGACTTGTCATCTTGATTTAGGCTGTCTGATTTTAATTGTTTTAGGTCAGTCTTTATCGATTTACGGTGTGCTTTTATTTCTGCCTGCATCTCATTGTAAATCGG
>CAJJCU010000147.1 GCA_905182775.1 uncultured Flavobacteriales bacterium | reverse complement strand
AAAAGCACCAAAAAGTCCCACACCTGCAAAAATAAGACCTAAAAAACTAAAGAATTGTAAATTCTCAACCACAGCTATTTCGATATCCTGCATCTTCAAAATAGGTTCAAAACCATCAGTTTGCCCGAACTCCTTAAATAAATTAATGAGCTCCGCATATTTAAGTTTAACCTCTGATAAATCTTTTGGTGTTGCGGCTGCACTAACTAAACCTCCTAAAGAACCCAGAAGCTGCCACCCAGTTGAAATCATTGTTAAAACACACAATACCAACAATCCAGTTGGTCTCTTCTCTTGTTTTTGCACTTGCTCTTGTTCTTGGATATATTGACTCATTGTTTAATTAAATAAAAAAGAAGTAGATTTTTCAATATCGTAAGAAAGAACTCGATCTTCCTCAATAAAGGATACACGTGCTCTGTATGCAGAAAGGATTTCCTCATTCAAAGATGAGGACTTTAGAGGTCTTCTAAACTCCATAGCCTGAGATGCGGAGAGTATTTCTATCCCTAAGATTGTTTTTACATTAGAGAGCACCCTAAAGCATTTTGTAGCAGCATTGGCGCCCATACTTACATGATCTTCTTGACCATTACTAGAATCTATGGTATCCACAGATGCCGGCGTACAGAGCTGTTTGTTTTGACTGACCATAGATGCACAAGAATATTGCGCAATCATCAAACCAGAATGAAGCCCAGGGTTTTTAACTAAAAATGGCGGCAAACCGCGATCCCCTGAAATGAGCTTGTAGGTTCTTCGCTCGGAGATGCTTCCGAGTTCTGAAAGAGCGATTGCTAAATAATCTAAGGCTAGCGCTAAGGGTTGTCCATGAAAATTTCCTGCTGAAATAATTTCGTCCTCATCCGGAAATATCGTTGGGTTGTCCGTTACTGCGTTGATTTCGTTTTCTATTGTTTGCTTACAAAAATCCAAGGTATCCTTACTTGCACCGTGAACCTGAGGAATACATCTTAAAGAATAAGGGTCCTGAACATGCGCTTTTGATTCAGACATCAACTCACTTCCAACAAGCCTTTCACGGATTGTTTTCGCAACCTCAATCTGTCCCTTTTGCATTCTTAATGCATTCACATTTGAACTAAAAGGGGAAATCAACCCCATCAAAGCATCAATAGAAATAGAAGCAACTGCATTTGCCTGATCAAAGACTTTTAATCCTGTGGCAACACAATGACTTAAATAAGCTGCCATAAACTGCGTTCCATTAAGAAGCGCCAAACCTTCTTTGGGATGTAAGCGAATGGGCGACATCTTAAATTCTTTTAAGACATCCGCTGTTTCTCTTGTTTCCCCTCTATAAACAACATGCCCCTCGCCAATCAAAGACAAAGACATATGTGCAAGAGGCGCCAAATCACCAGAAGCACCCAAGCTTCCTAGCTCATAAATAACAGGAATAACATTATTGTTGTAGAGCCATAAAATACGCTCTATCGTTTCAATATAGACCCCTGAATGCCCTTTAGATAAGGCTATAGCTTTCAGAAGTAAAATACGTTTGGTAATATGGTCAGGAATCTGTGCTCCTGCACCGCAGGCATGGGACCTTACAAGATTTACCTGCAACGCTTCAAGCTCTTCATTACTGACAACAGTGTTGCAGAGCGAACCAAATCCTGTATTGATTCCATAAATAATCTGATCTCCAGTTTCCAACTTTGACGACAAATAGCGCGCACAATCAACAACCTTCTTCTTAGAAGCATCACTTACTGCGATTTCTTCTCCTGAAGCGATAAGATCCTGAATTTTCTCTAAACTGTAAAAGTCATCTGTTATATAATGCATAATATTAGAATTGATCAATCGCGAATTGACTTGGCGAAATCTTTGGCGAAATAAGTAAGAATTCCATCGGCACCCGCACGTCGTATACTCAAGAGCATTTCAGACATGGCAGCATTATAATCTAACCAGCCCTTTTGAGCAGCGGCATGAACCATTGCATATTCACCACTTACATTATAGGCCGTAACGGGCACAGGAAAAGTTTCTTTGAGTAAATGAACAACATCTAAATAACACAATGCAGGCTTGACCATAATCATATCTGCACCTTCTTCAATATCTAGATTTGCTTCTATTAATGCTTCGGACTTGTTGCCTGGATTCATTTGGTAGGTCTTCTTATCTCCTGACTTTGGGGTAGAATTTAAAGCGTCTCTAAAGGGACCATAAAAAGAGCTTGCGTATTTGGCCGTATAAGACATAATACTTGTATCAGAAAACCCTTCGCGATCAAGCGCTTCTCTAATCACACCTACCCGACCATCCATCATGTCGGAAGGACCGATAATATCAATTCCCGCTTGGGCTTGGGCAACAGACATCTTGGCTAAGATAGGGAGCGTTTTGTCATTGACAATTTGACCATTCTCTACAAGTCCATCATGACCATCAGAAGAGTAAGGATCTAAAGCAACATCGCTCATTAAAACTACTTCTGGAAACGTTTCTTTGATCTTTTGAATGGCTTTCAAATAAAAGTTATCAGGATCATAGCTCATGGTCGCTGTTTGGTCTTTCAACGCATCGTCGACAGCAGGGAAAATATCAAAAACACGAATCCCTAGCTTTAAGCACTCCTCTATTTCTTTGAGTAACAAATCAACGGACCATCTGTAAATATTGGGCAAGGAAGAGATTTCCTCTTTAACCCCCTTTCCATCCTTCAAAAAAACAGGATAAATCAAGTGCTCCACGCCAAGGTGTGCCTCTTGAACCATATCTCTGATCGCTGCGTTTTTTCTATTTCTTCTTGGGCGAATATTCATCATATTACATTAACATTCCGCCACATACATGAAGCGTTTGACCTGTTACATAAGCTGACATATCTGAAGCTAGAAAGACAGTAGCGTTAGCCACATCAATTGGACTACCACCTCTCTTCAAAGGAATTCCGTTTCTCCATTCTTGAACCACTTTTTGATCTAAAGCTTCCGTCATTTCTGTTTCTATAAAACCGGGTGCGATTGCGTTACATCTAATATTTCTTGAACCAAGTTCCGCTGCAACAGATTTAGTAAAACCAATTAATCCAGCTTTTGAAGCCGCATAATTTGCCTGACCTGCATTTCCTTTCACGCCCACAACAGAAGACATATTAACAATAGATCCTTTTCGCGCTTTAAGCATTGGTCTTTGTACGGCCTTGGTTAAATTAAAGGCAGATTTCAGATTGGTGTTGATCACTTCGTCCCATTGCTCCTCTGACATTCTCATCAGTAAGGTGTCTCTCGTGATACCCGCGTTATTTACCAGCACGTCAACGGTTCCGAATTCAGCAACAACGTCGTCAATCAATTGCTGTGCTTGGTCAAACTTCGAGGCATCAGATCTATACCCCTTTGCTTTACCGCCATTTGCTGCAAGCTCAGCCTCTAAGGCTTCGGCTTTTTCTTTGGAAGAAAGATAGGTAAAGATGACAGTCGCGCCTTGGCGAACACATTCTTCTGCAATTGATTTACCGATACCTCTTGATGCACCAGTAACAATTACAATTTTATTTTCAAGTAAATTCATAAGCTGTTTTATGAGACAAATGTAATCAATCCCCGAAAATATGAATCACCTTAAAAAGAATAGCACAAGAACTATTTGACAAAAAAGGAATCTGCTATCCCTTGATTTACTTTATAAGCAGATAAAGTCAGGTATATCACACCTGTTTTTCTCTTTTTAACCTTTCCGCCACTGCTCTTTTTATGAGGATTCGCCGAAAAGCTTTTTGGCATTTTAAACTCTTTTACATCCACTTCAAACTTGAGCCCAGATGGCAGACCATATTTTTCTTGTCCCGAATAAGTGTAGGAGACTTTGACATTTCCACTGCTACGCGTGGTTATCTCAGATTGTACAATCAACTCCTTTACTGGATCTACCCAAAGTTTGATCAAAATAATTTCAGAGTCACTCTCATTGGCAATTACGGTAAGCAGCTGGGTTTGAACAGTACCAATAAGCTTTTCACCGGCAAGAACAACCATATAGGAATCTGGCTTACTCAAAAACAAGTTCATATCTGTAAAACCTTGCCTTGGAAGAATCGCTATACCCTTGGAAACCACCTTAAACTTATCGTCTTTCTTAAAGTAAACCTTTGCTTTAACAGGAAGTATCTTAATCAATGGTATATCGGCCTTTATGCTAACTGATGCTGAATAATCATTGACCAAATTAAGTTTGGCAACAAGTGAATTTAAAAGTACATCTGGACCCTGACTAAAAGCATGCATCATGGTCATAAAAACGAGCGTAAAAACGAGTAGTATTTTCATTATGTATTGATATCTTTTTTATTAAATTTCCATAAAGCCAAACCCGAAAACCCTAGAATATGGGCGATTAAAACATAAACAGAAGTGAGTATATCACCAACAGGAACCGGCATTTCAAACAAGCTACGCCAAGCCGCCATATGGGTTGTCATTAAAAATGGCTGAACATAACTTAAACTAGGAACATCAAGAGTTCCAATAATGGTAAAGAAAATAATAACGGCCATGGTACTAACGATGGGGCCAATAGAATTGTCCGAGAATACTGAAAAACAAATTGACATCGCGGCAATGGCCAACAATGACAAATAAGCGAGACCAAAGCTATAGACATAACGCCAAGCAATATCATCAGCGGGTATAATTACCAAACCATCATTATTTAAGACAATTAAATCTCCAGCCCCAAACATCCATTGACCAATCCCATAGGCCATAAAAGCCATCCATGCCGTAAGCAGAAACGTGTAAATAGCTCCCGCCAATAGCTTAGAGGTCAAGATTGCATTTCGAGAAATAGGTTTGGTAGCCATCATCCTCAAGGTCCCCATCGCTGCTTCACCCGATACCAAATCACCAGTAACCAAAGCCACCAACAAGGGGACATGAATAATGAGCATTTGAAGAATGATAAACGCCATGAGGTTTCCATTCAGAATATCACCATTAAAACTTAAAGTCTGCTCAAAAGAAGCAGTTACAAAGGAGATGAAGTTTTCACCATCTGCTTTCATCGCCAATAAAATCACGGCAATCAAAACCGTTAGCGCAGCAAACCCTATGTAGCTTCGTGGCTTAGATAGAATCTTGATCAATTCATTGATTGTGTTTTTTAAAATCATATCAACCCTCCTCTATCATTTTAATAAAATAATCTTCAAGTTTTCTCTTTTGCTCAATTCCATAAACCCGCACACCTTGATTCACAAAACACTCAGTAACATCGGCAATTCTCATTTTATCAATCTCAAACTCCAACTCTTGCGCATCACTTTTTAAGACATCTACAGTCGAGAAATTTGTTTTCAAAAGCTTCAATGCTCTTTGCACATCATCCACTTGAAACCGAACAACCATAACCGCGCTATTTAGAAGCTCATCAACAGAGCCCTCGATCAAAGTTCTGCCTTTATTGATAATGACCATACGATTGGCAATCATTTCAATTTCAGAAAGTTGGTGAGAAGAAAGAATAACCGTCTTCCCTTGCTCTCTACTCAGCTTTAAAATTAAGTTACGTATATCAACAATTCCTTGAGGATCAAGCCCTGTAGTAGGTTCATCTAAAATAATTAAATCTGGATCATGCATTAAGGCCTGAGCAATACCCAAACGCTGTTTCATCCCGTGAGAAAAGGTTTTGAATTTATGTTTTTCACGCCCCTCTAATCCGACGAAATGTAAAATATCATTAAGCGCAGACTTAGAAACTGATGCTCCAGAGATCCTTGCCAATAATTCTAGATTTTTATACGCAGAAAGGTACTTGTAGAAGTCGGGCTTCTCAATAATAGAACCAATATTGGAAAGGATTTCAGCCCTGTTATTTTTAAGAGGCTTTCCAAAAAGTGAAATCTCACCTGCATCAGCCTGAATCAAAGAGAGCATGCAACGAAGAGACGTACTTTTTCCTGCACCATTTGGTCCTAAAAAACCGAAAACATCGTTTTTATAAACAGAAAAACTAACGTCCTCGACAGCCTGAAAGGCATTAAAAGATTTACTTAAATTTTTGACGGATACTACAGTCG
>CAJJCU010000146.1 GCA_905182775.1 uncultured Flavobacteriales bacterium | reverse complement strand
AAAATAGCCTGCGATTTTAGCTATGCTTTTTTTCTTAACCACTGTTCCTCCAACAGCCAATAGACTAATCGCATAGACAAAGGAATCCGCCAACATATCTAAACTATCTGCAACGAGCCCCATTGATTTGGAAATCAAACCTGTCGTCATCTCTAAGACAAAAAAGATAAAATTAATAGCAAGAACTGACCACAAGAGTTTTTTCTGATTTTTCTCTTTAGAAAACTCTTTTCTTGCTGATTGTTTTGTGGATATATGTTCACACCCCAAATTAAGACTTCGAATAGCCTCCTCGATTTGGTTTAGGTTGCCAATATGATAAATTGCAAGTTTTCTTTCTTCAAGATTAAAATCAAGGTTTTGAATACCTTCTACTTCATTGAGCCTTAATCGAATTAGATTCTCCTCCGAAGGACAATCCATTTTAGATATCTTAAATATTGAGACCTCCATTAGTCATCGTCATCGTCATCGTCATCGTCGTTTCCGAATGGTTTGATGATAACACCTCCACTTATTACAATGCCATCTGTTGGTGCATAAATCTCTGGGAAGGAAGGGTTGCTCGTTGGAGGTATTACAACTGGGCTGTACCGTGCTTGTCTTCTATCAGTGAAGTTCTCGAAGTTGACAAAGATTGACCCCCATTCAAAGTTTCGCATTACCATAAGCCCCATTGTTACGAAGTCTGTTGTTTTAGTTCCATCACTGAGGGATTGATTTCCTGTGTAGTAGGCTTCATATCCAATTCTCCATTTATCACTTTCATACATGAGTACTGTTCCTGCATTGTGTCTTGCTGTAAGTGGTTTCTGTGGGTTTCCTGGCAAGTAATTTAAGGTAGCATCAATAAACGCATATGTCAAAATCCATCTAAAATCTTTGTACTTGAATTTGATGTTGGTTTCTGCTCCTTTGCTCAAGACGTTCCCACTTGCATTTTCATAGTAGAAGTATCCAGTTGTTGTGTCCGTATTTAGTAAAAGCGCATTGTCAATCGAGGTTAGATAAAACAGTTGATTGATTGAGAATACTACTTTCTCTCCAAGTTTTGTTTTATAGTTAAAGTCAATGTTTCCACCGTAAGAACGTTCTGCAACGAGGTTGTTTTTGTTCAGCGGAAGAATGTTTTGAAAGAATCTGCTTTCTGCTTCTTCAGTGAATAGGTCGGGTATCTTATACCCCAATCCTCCGCCAAGTCTGCTCGTGAATTTACTGGTTGGTTTCCAAAGGATTGAGAGTTTGGGTAATGGGAATATTCCCCAATCTATTGAATAGTCTGCACGGACTCCTGTTTCAAGTGCCCATTTATCAGACAGGTCGACAATATTGTTTATGAAAATTCCTGTAGTAATATCCTGTTGGTCACGCTCCAAACTATCAGCAATTTCATTGAAAGAGTTCGTGTATAAGTTTGCACCAAATATCCACTCCGTCTTTTCTTTTTTCAATTGATAATTCAGTTCAGTGAAGGTGTTAAATTGATTTCCTTTGAATGTGTAATTCGGAATTTCAATGTTTCTATCAAAGTATGCAACACTATTTTTAATAGTCAGTTTTTTACCTTCTGAGAATCGAGTAGCATAGAATAACTGCGTGCTTGCACGTTGTGTTTCATTTCTTTCTAAATATGGATTTTCGATGCTCGTACCGTTTCTTATGGCAAGCAAATCTCCACCTGCTCGGGTGTCGTATGTTCCATTGATACCAAACCAAACTGTTGTTTTTTCGGATGGATAGAAGAACACTTTTGGATTCAATGTAATTGTTGTGGATTGTCCAAGGTTACTAAACCCATCGTTGTCTGGGTCGTAGGCATGTTGATAGTTACCAGATGCATAAATCGTTGTTCCTATTTTCTTCTTACGTTGACTGAAAAACACATTCGCTGTGCTACTTAACGCATGTGTTTGGGTAAGCATGATGTCCAATGAAGGTTCGTAATCTGGAGTCCGTGAAACCATGTTCACCAGCCCTGCTATTGCCCCTCCACCATATAATGTAGATGAACTTCCCTTAATGATTCCGAATTGTTGAAGGTCTAATGGAGGGATTTGCATCACACTCAATCCTCCTGCAAACCCTCCATATAGTGGAAAGCCGTCTTTAAGCAACTGTGTATACCTACCATCTAATCCCTGAATACGAATCCCCATGTTGCCACTATTAATTGAGGTTTGTTGCATCTGAATCCCTGTGCTTTCACGAAGTACCATTGAGATGTTCGCCGAGTTCATTATTGCTTTTTCGCCTAATTCTTCACTTCCAATAAATTCAATTCTTGTAGGTAGGTTTTCGATAGTCCTTGTACTCCTTGAGACAGTAACCGTAACCCCTTCAATTTCTTGCTCAACCTCCTCTAACTGAAATGTCAGGTCATTTGACGCAAGAGGGAATGAAAGTATTGTGTCTATTTCCTGAAATCCATGCATAGAGATTTCAATTTCATGTTTTCCGTCAGGTATCTCTGTAATTGTAATCTTTCCATCTATATCAGAGACCGCACCTTTTTTTAATTCTTCAAAATAGAATTTCACCCCAATTATGGGCTCATTACTTTCTGCCTCAATGACAACAGCCCTGAGCGTATTATTTTGTCCAAATGAATAATTGAAGGTGGCGAGGAAGGCAACCAAGGATATAACTCTAATCATTTTTAATTGTTTGACGCAAAGTTAATAGATGTCTAATGCAAGTGACTTGCAAAGTTTAGTTGGAACAGTTTGAGCAATGTCCTTTTACAACCATATTTGCCTCAACCATAGTAAATTTTTGAGGTAACTGGACAGAATGTATACTTTGCTCAGTTAAACAAATTGTCTCTTTACACTTTAAACAATGAAAGTGATAGTGTAAGTCCGTAGGAGCACAGACACAGCCTTCAATACATTTTGCATATTTCAGGGTTCCTGTTCCGTCGTCGATAGTATGCAGAATGTTATGGTCTACAAAAGTTTTAAGCGTTCTATAAAGTGTACTCATATCAGAACCATCGAAATGGTTTTCAAGTTGACGCATTGTAGTCGCATTTATTGAATTTTGAAAAAATTGCAGGACAAGAATCCTCATTGCTGTGGGTTTTACGCCTTTTCCAAGTAATTCGTTCTCTATTGTTTGATTGTTCATTGTTTGTGATAAATATAGATATTATTTATATCGAGAATATTTGATGAAATAATCAGAAGTGGGGAATATGTGGGGAATCAAAAATGCCAACCAACTGTAAAACAGAAGGTTGGCAAGATAAAAAGTGACCCCGACAGGATTCAAACCTGTAACCGCTGGAGCCGAAATCCAGTGCGCTATTCAGTTGCGCCACGGAGCCAATTTGCCGAGTGGAGCGACTACATACCCTAAAGTATCAGTTGCGCCACAGGGCTTTTTAAATTTGACTATAAGTCAAACTTAATCCCTTGAGCCAATGGTAGGCTGTCGGTATAGTTAATGGTATTGGTTTGTCGTCTCATGTATACTTTCCAAGCATCTGATCCTGACTCACGTCCACCACCTGTTTCTTTTTCTCCACCAAATGCACCGCCAATCTCAGCACCTGAAGTACCGATGTTTACGTTTGCAATTCCACAATCAGAACCTGCATAAGAAAGGAACTTTTCAGATTCCTGTAATGACGAGGTCATGATCGCTGAAGACAATCCTTGAGGTACATTGTTTTGGATTGCAATTGCATCCTCTACTGTTCCCTCGTACTTTGTTAAGTATAAGATTGGAGCAAATGTTTCATGCTGAACAATCGCAAAGCTATTTTCTGCCTCAATGATTGCTGGCTTCACATAGCATCCAGACTCGTAACCAGGACCTTCTAATACACCACCTTCAACCAATACTGTTCCACCCTCTTCTTGTGCGGCATCAATCGCTTTAAGGTACGTATTTACGGCATCCTTGTCGATAAGTGGACCGACGTGGTTGTTTTGATCTAAAGGATCTCCAATTCTTAATTGCTTATAGGCATTCGTTAAAGCGTCTCTTACTTTATCGTAAACACTCGCATGAATAATCAATCTTCTTGTAGATGTACATCTTTGTCCCGCCGTTCCTACTGCACCGAATACAGCACCTGGAACCACCATTTTAAGATCTGCACTTGGCGTAATGATAATCGCATTGTTTCCTCCAAGCTCCAAAAGAGAGGTTCCTAATCGTGCACCAACTGCTGCACTCACAGATTTACCCATTCTTGTGGATCCTGTAGCAGAAACCAAAGGAACTCTTGTGTCATTCGACATCAATTTTCCGATATCCGCACCACCAATAACCAGTCCTGAAACACCTTCAGGAACGTCATTCGCTTCAAATACTTCTTTTGTGATTTGCTGACAAGCCAAAGCTGTCAATGGGGTTTTCTCAGAAGGTTTCCAAACGCAAACATCTCCACACACCCATGCCAAAGCCGTATTCCAGTTCCAAACCGCTACAGGAAAGTTAAACGCAGAAATAATCCCTACGATTCCTATTGGGTGGTACTGCTCGTACATTCTATGACCAGGACGCTCAGAGTGCATTGTCAAACCGTATA
>CAJJCU010000145.1 GCA_905182775.1 uncultured Flavobacteriales bacterium | reverse complement strand
TACTGCATCTGGAACAGGATTTAGTTTTTTCGGTGCAGGTGCACCGAATGAGAATGCGCTTCCTGTGGAGTTGGTTTCTTTCAATGCTGACTGTAATGATGGCTTAGTTGACCTGACATGGCAAACGGCTTCAGAGAACTATAGTGAAGACTTTGAAATTGACTATTCGAGAGACGGTATAATTTGGAGTACGATTCATACGGAGCCAGCAGCTGGGTTTAGTACAGAGCTCATAACGTATGCTTACACACATAAACAAGCCGTATCGGGTGATAACTACTATCGTTTGACGCAAAACGATGTTGATGGCGCCTCTACTGTCTATGAAAACTTGATTATTAATGCGAGTTGTCAAATGACAGCAAAAGGATACTTCTCTGTATTCCCGAACCCTAGTTCAGGTAGCTTCCAAGTAATCATGAACAATTCAGAAATGGAAGGAGCGGCAAGTTTGACTATAATAGACACTAAAGGAAATAAAGTGTTGACTAAGCCAATCAATGTAAATTCAGGAATTAATATGTATGTGATTCAAGAGGACCTAGCTCCTGGTATATATTATATCAGTGTCGAAAATGGGGTCCATTCTACGACTGTTGTCAAGCACAGTATTAGATAAGATCTATTAATTTTAACTAAAGCCCTTGCATTATTGCAAGGGCTTTTTTTTGTCTATTATTTTTCTATTGAAAGGTCAATTGTTTTAGACTTAGGGAGTTATATGAATTATAGTTATATTTGCATGATTTTTATTTTAGAAGAGATAAAAGCGAATTGATTTTAGTAAGGTGTTAACAAAAGTTTCGTAGTCAAATTTT
This sequence comes from uncultured Flavobacteriales bacterium, assembly GCA_905182775.1. Classification (GTDB taxonomy): domain Bacteria; phylum Bacteroidota; class Bacteroidia; order Flavobacteriales_D; family Crocinitomicaceae; genus UBA952. The sequence goes on along the minus strand of CAJJCU010000145.1, from coordinate 2,251 downwards.
TCTTAAGATTTTCCCATAACCTCAGTTCGTCAATATTTTTTTATTTACAATAATGAATTGCTACCTAATTATTATTAAGTAGTTCAGTTTATGATTTAAAAAAACGATATGATGAAATTTTACACTTTATTATGCATTTTTGTTATCACCTCTTTTGTCTTTGGTCAGCAGGATAAGAAACATGTGGAATCAATCGATGTTAAGGAAATGCGCTCTGTTAATTCACGGACAGTTGCCAACGACAATGGTACTTTTTCAAGTACAACTTATTCTCATGCGATACATTATCTAAAAGATGGTGAATGGCTTCCAATTGACCTTTCAATGGTGCCAAATAAGTCTAGCAATCGATTTGCCTACCCATTGGTAAATGAGACCAATAGTTTTAAAGCATTTTTACCTCAGAATATTTCTTCAGGCTTATTAAGCGAATTCTCAGGGGATGAGCGATTTCAAGATATGGTTTCTGCAAGAATGTATACTGAATCCAATGGGCTCATTATTGATGCGGCTTTAGCAATGAACAATAGTAGTATGAACGTGAGGGAGAATGTTGTCAATTACCCTGAAGTTTATTCAGGTGTTGATTTAGAGATCCAAGTCGAAAATAGCAGACGTAAATCCGATTATATCATTCGTTCTGAATCGTTTTTAAATAATATATCTCAGGAGGCAGACTATTTAGTTTTTGAAGAAACAGTTGTACTTCCTATGAATTGGTCTGCACAAATTAAAGAGGGACGAGTTGAGTTTAAGGATGGTCGTGGTCTACTTCTGGCGGCATATGATACTCCTAGAATAAAAGATGCTTCAGGTATTGAAATGGTTAATTCATCTGATTTAATTGCTGATACAAAAGCTGCGGAAGGGACTATTTTCTTTTCATTGGTGCAAGAAGGTTCTATTTACAAACTTAAAACCAATGTTAGTATTGAGTGGTTGCGTTCGCCTGAAAGGTCTTTTCCTATCACTGTAGACCCTGACTTGGTAACAGGTTCTGTTGGCCCAGCTTATCTGTACGATCAGAACTATCCAAGTAGCTTCGTTCGCTCTTTAGAGATGGTTGTTTCTACTGCTCCATCTGGTTCTATTATTTCAGATGTAGATTTTACAATTTACTCTGCTTGGTCAGGTGATGATGATTTTTTGTTTAATGGGGGTAATCCATACTCATACGATACATACGCTGTGAATGCGGGATGGACCTCCCCGAAATTTACGGGTTCTAAATTTGGTACTTCCGTTACCAATCATGGTTTTGGTTCAGCAGGGGAATATTCTTTTTCAACGGATGCTTTTAATGGTGAAGCTGCAAACCAAATTTGGACGGTTGAGTTATTGTCTACTCAGTACCCTTGGGCAATTGGAGCTTTGTTTGCCGTTGAAATTACCTTTACAGCTCCCGATTGTTCTACTTCATCAACTCCGAGTATTGATGTTTCCGATGAAACGGGACTCACCAATGTTTCATTTAATAATATAGATAACAGTACCTCTGGTAGCTCCTCTTTATCTTCTACAGGTGTGAGTACAGATGTTTGCAGGGGTGTTTCATATCCTTTATCTGCTCGAGTAAATACTGCAGGAGATTGGACCGTTCAAGTAAAAGCTTGGATTGATTGGAACAACAATGGAACCTATGAAGAAGCATCCGAGGCTTATAATCTTGGGACCGCCCGTAATGGATCCAATATTGCTACTTCTGACCCTCAAACAATTACAGTTCCTTTGAATGCGTCAATAGGAAATATTCCAATGCGTGTTGTCGCTGCTGAAAAATCTACTTATCCTTCTGCTTGTGATAATACGATGTTTGGCGAAATTGAGGATTATATTATAAATATAGCGAACCCTGAAATAACGTCACAAAGTGATGTGACAGACAATACAACTTGTGGGATTACTGGAATCGATGTTGCTGTGAATCCGCATTCAGGTTCTGGTCAATGGACTTACGCTAACGGAAGTGGTCTTTTTTCATCTGCTACTGATGCAAGCACTACTTTTACCATCAATTCAAATTCGCTTGAGGCTTTGATGGTTTTGACTTGGACACAAACTGGAGGAGAATGCATTAATTCAACTGCTGATATTAATGTGAAATTTAACCAGCCTAATACAGACGCTTTAAGTGGAATATCTATGACCTCGAATTGTTGGTTGTGGGGAGGGTTGTCAAATTCTGAATCAGCTACAGCGGATAATTGGTATACTTTCGCAGATCCATATTGGGTGCGTCAAACGTCTCAGA
>CAJJCU010000144.1 GCA_905182775.1 uncultured Flavobacteriales bacterium | reverse complement strand
CTTCTCTCTTCATCCAAAGATTGCTCAATCTTTTTCACGAGCGCAGGATCCGCATTTAGCAATAAGTTTTTACCATCTTTTACTTGGATTCCCTCTGCTTGTGCCCAAATTTCATAACGCAATCTATTGGTTTCTTCTAAGGTGTTCTTTCCAGGCTCCAAAAGATTAACCAAGGTCAAGCCTAATGTAACTGAAGCCACAGTAGTGATAAGGTACAGCCCTAAAGTTTTGGCACCAATCCGACCTAATTGACGAACATCTCCTAAACCAGCCACACCTCCTACAATAGAAAATAAAACAAGTGGAATGGCTATAAACTTCAAACAATTAATGAAAATAACTCCGAATGGATCAATCCAATCTACTGTAAATTTATTATATCCTAAAGCACCTGAAATCAAAGCCCAAAGAACACCAAGAAACATGCCGATGAGAATCTTCCAATGCAGCGCTAAATTTTTCATAAATATATTTTTAACAAAAGTACAATTAAACACGAACTTGATTTCATAGTGAAAGACGTAGTTTCGTATATTTGAGTTCAAATTTATCCTATGGCAGTATCCCCAAAAGAATTCGAGTTCAATTACAATGAAGACAAAATGCGTCTCAAGATCAGAGCACTTGAACAGGCTTTTGAAAAAGTTTCACTTGGCGGCGGTAAGAAAAAAATTGACAAATTACATAAAGCAGGTAAGCTCACCGCAAGAGAACGTGTTGACCAGCTTGTAGATAAGAACTCTGAAAGACAAGAAATAGGAGCATTTGCCGGTCACGGCATGTATGAAGAGTACGGAGGTTGCCCTTCAGGTGGCGTGGTCGTTGTGATCGGAATGGTAAGCGGCAGACGTTGTGTAATTGTAGCCAATGATGCAACAGTGAAAGCAGGCGCTTGGTTCCCGATAACGGGAAAGAAAAACCTTAGAGCACAAGAAATTGCGATGGAGAACCACATTCCTATCATCTATCTTGTGGACAGTGCAGGCGTATTTCTCCCTATGCAGGAGGAGATTTTTGCAGATAAAGAACACTTCGGAAGGATTTTTAGAAACAATGCAAAAATGAGTGCACAAGGCATTATTCAAATTGCAGCGGTTATGGGCAGTTGCGTAGCTGGGGGTGCATACCTTCCTATAATGTCCGATGAATCACTTATTGTAAATAAAACAGGAACGATTTTCTTAGCGGGTTCCTATTTGGTCAAAGCCGCTATTGGAGAAAAAATTGACAATGAAACCCTAGGTGGTGCAACGACACATACCGAAATATCGGGGGTCTGTGATTATAAAGTTGAAAATGATAAAGAATGCTTAGCTACAATAAGAACGCTAGTAAGCAACATTGGAGCTCCCGAATCCGCTGGCTTCGACCGTATTGAAGCAATAGAACCTAAAATCCCAATCAAAAATGTTTATGGAACACTACCTGCAGAGCGCTCTAAACCTTACAAGAGTAAAGAGCTGCTTAAGTCTTTGGTAGACGAATCTAAATATCTAGAATACAAAGCTGGTTTTGGAAAAACACTCATAACGGCATACGCAAGAGTAGACGGTTGGAGCGTTGGTATTGTGATGAACAATCGTGAGCTTGTCAAAAACGGAAAAGGCGAAATGCAATTTGGAGGTGTCATCTACTCAGACGCAGCGGATAAGGCTGCTCGTTTCATCATGAATTGCAACCAAAAGAATATCCCTTTGGTTTTTATACATGACGTAACTGGTTTTATGGTGGGTTCAAAAAGCGAGCATCAAGGAATTATTAAAGACGGCGCTAAAATGGTCAATGCCATGGCGAATTCTGTCGTTCCTAAATTCTCAATCGTGATAGGGAATTCATACGGCGCTGGGAATTATGCAATGTGTGGGAAAGCTTACGACCCTACATTGATTGTGGGCTGGCCAACAGCTGAAATTGCTGTTATGAGTGGAGCTGCAGCGGCTAAAACCTTATTACAAATTGAAGTATCCTCACTCAAGGCAAAGGGGGAAGAAATCACTCCAGAGCGAGAGAAAGAGCTCTTTGATAAAATCAAAAACAAATACGACGAACAAATATCACCGTATTACGCAGCGAGTAGATTGTGGATTGATGCTATCATTGACCCTATAGAAACTAGAAAGGTAATCTCATTAGGAATTGATGTGGCCAACCACAAAAAGTCTACTGAGAAATACAATGTTGGAGTTCTACAAACTTAATTTTCCGAATTCGCTTTACCATTAAAATAATGGGTGTATCCGAAACCTACGATTAGAAAGGAAGAAGGTCTTTTATATTGATCTGTGTCATACCCAGCGTCACCCTCAACACCAATTTCTCCTGGACTAAAACCAAAGCCAAAAAAAGGATAGCCAATTGACAAACGATAGGAATTGGATTTATCTGAGGACAATACCAACCCAACATTGGGCTCTATATATAATGAAGGCAAGACATTAAGACGAGTTCCTTGTTCAAAGAGTGCATCGGTTTTGATCATTGTATGCATATATCCGGCTTTAATACCGAAGTCAGTTCCAAACCTTTCACCCCAAAACTTTTCGTGGCCAAATTTTAAGAAGCCTCCCAAGCAATGCATTCCTCCATAAATAGCGGAAGGGACACTAAATTCATTCACAGCAAAATAAGTGTAATGAGCGCCGATACCAAAAGCAACTCCGTTAGCTAGCGCATATTGATAGTATGGAGATACAGAAATCAAGCCCTGCATCATTTCCTTAAACGGTTTGTTTACAAAAGCATTAGGCAACCCTATTTCAAAAGTAAATGAGTCGTCAGGCTCAATACCTTGCGCCAAAGAAACGGAGCATGAAAAGCAACATCCGAAAATTAAAGCACTTAAAAAATGACCTTTATGTTTTACCACAACTAAAAAACGATTCCTTAATTAATTTATTGTCTTATTTATTTGGCTCTGCCCTATTGACCAAGTCAAGACAGCAAACAATTAAAATTACTTTTTTAATTGGTTGAAATGAAATTCTTTGGTCAAATTAATATACGAATCTGTATAAGAATTATCTTCCTCTCGAATGACATGATGTATTTTTCTTGCAGCCCTCATTGTTTTTGAGATGGCCAAAACAACTCTAGAATTAGGCTTGGATCTTTTGGCGTCTATTCGATGTATCTCGTTTATATATAACCCTAAATCTTGTACAACCATACGAACCCATTCATACAAAGAAGAAGGTAGAACAATCCAGAAATCACCGTCCTTACTCAATAAACGATTTACTAAATTCAATAAGTCCAAAAGCGCTTCTTTGGTTGTATGTTTAGAGGCTTGGTTGTCTTGATGGATCTCAGATGAGGTTTCTATATAAAAAGGAGGATTCGAAACGATCAAATCGTAATTCTTAATATAATCGTAGCCAAAATAGTCTGCATTGATTGCTTCAAGTCGGTTAGCCCACTTAGAACGTTCAAAATTAAATTGACAATCCTCAAAAGAAGCTTGATGCAATTCAATGGCTTGTATTTTTATTTCAGAGAATTTTTGTGCCAGCATTAAAGATAATACGCCATTTCCAGCACCAAGATCAAGGCCTAAACGAGGCTGCTTTGACTCAACAATAGCGCCTAAGAGCATGCTATCTGTACCTACCTTAAGGAGAGACTTGTTTTGAGAGACAATGAATTGTTTAAATTTAAAATCTCCACCCACCTAGTAAGCCTTTGCAAACAGAACTTTTCCTTTCGATGGTTGACCAGAATAGACACAAATCCCTTCTTCTACTTGTTGATCCAAGGGAATACAACGAATAGTAGCCTGCGTCTTTTCTTTTATTTTGTTTTCCGTTTCGGATGTTCCATCCCAGTGTGCAGAAACAAAACCACCATTATTAATTTGGTTTTTAAACTCCGTAAAATCTGATGCCTCAGTCGTATTTTCAAGCCTAAAGTCCTTTGCTTTGTTGAATAAGCCCTCCTGAATTTCAACCAATAGATTCTCAATGAATTCGACGACACCCTCAAAATCTATAATTTCTTTTGATTTTGTATCTCTTCTTGCGATTTCAACTTTACCTCCTTCAAGGTCTCTAGGCCCCATAGCCAATCGGATAGGAACACCTTTGGTTTCGTATTCGGAAAACTTCCATCCCGGCCTGCGGTTGTCGTCATTATCATACTTGAAGGATATCCCTTTTGCTTTTAGTAAGATTCTTAAAGCTTCAAACTTTTCAGAGATTCTCTCTAGATCTTCTGGGCTTCTATAAATTGGAATAGCAACCACCTGAATTGGCGCTAAAAGCGGAGGTAAAACGAGCCCTTCATCATCAGAATGACACATGATCAACGCACCCATGAGTCTTGTTGAAACTCCCCAAGAGGTGGCCCATACATGCTCAAGTTTCCCTTCTTTATCTGCAAATTTAACATCAAAGGCTTTCGCGAAGTTTTGCCCTAAAAAATGAGATGTCCCTGCCTGTAAAGCCTTTCCATCTTGCATCAAAGCTTCTATACACAAGGTATCTACTGCACCAGCGAATCTTTCTGACTCGGTTTTTCGACCCTTAACAACAGGCATTGCCATATATTGCTCGGCAAAATCAGCATACACATCTAACATTTGAGACGTTTCATCCTGAGCCTCCTGAGCCGTTGCATGTGCCGTATGGCCTTCTTGCCATAAAAACTCTGTCGTACGAAGAAAGAGTCTAGTCCTCATCTCCCAACGAACCACATTGGCCCATTGATTGATCAATATCGGTAGGTCTCTATAAGATTGAATCCAATTTCTGTACGAATTCCATATAATCGTTTCTGAGGTAGGTCTAACAATTAGCTCTTCCTCCAACTTTGCGTCGGGATCTACAATAACACCACTGCCATCTTCTGCATTTTTGAGTCTGTAATGTGTGACAACTGCACATTCCTTTGCAAAACCTTCAACATGACTTGCCTCTTTACTCAAGTAAGATTTCGGAATAAACAAAGGGAAATAGGCATTTGAATGTCCTGTGTCCTTAAACTTCTGATCAAGAACTTCCTTCATCTTTTCCCATATGGCAAAACCATAAGGCTTAATAATCATGCAACCCCGTACGTCAGAATGCTCTGCTAAATCAGCTCTTTGAACCAATTCATTGTACCATTTTGAATAATCTTCTTTCCTTGTAGTATGCTTCGCTGCCATAATCAATAATCTAGTGTGCAAATTTAGACAAACGATTCAATAAATACATCACAATTGACTTTCAGATTAGATTTATAAGGACTATAGAAAAAATAAAGCACTAAGCCCAATTAAGGGACCATTTCATTGTTGACCAATGCCGCAATATATTGCTGGTAAATCGCCTTGATTCTGCGGATCGTTTCTTGGTCAGCAGCATTTACTTTTCCAGTTTGAAGCTCATTCCAAATCAGGGGTTTAGAAGAAGGAGACATCGAAACAATACTGTTTTGATAATAGGACATATTGGGCGTATTATTTGGATTGAAATAGGAACTTCCTACAGAGAAATATTTGGCGTCAATATTCAATAGATCTAAAATCGTTGGCATGATATCAATCTGTTGCATAGTTTCCATGCCTGATACCTTAGGTAGCTTTCCGTTAGAATGATAAAAAGCAATGGGGATTTTAAATGACCACTCGAGGTTTGAACGGTCCTTTCGTTTGGTTGGGCCTACATGGTCTGCACAGAAAACAAATAAGGTGTTGTCAAACCAATCCTGCTTTTTTGCTTTATCCCAAAAATCTCGGAACGCAAAATCTGCATAGCTTATAGATTTACAAATCAAATCAGGTCCCGCACGTGTAATCGCTTTAAAATCATCAGGTATGGTATAAGGATGGTGTGAGGAGTAAGTGAAAATCGTAGAGAAAAAAGGAGCGTTCATTTGACTCATTTCATCGACAGCCCAAGGCAGAAAATGATGGTCAGGAATCCCCCAGACACCATCAAAATGCTTCTCATTATTGTATTCCGTGCGGCCCAAATATTGGTCAAAACCAGCCGCTAGTGTAAATGAATCAAAACGCATAGAGCCGTTTGTCGGACCATGAAAGAATGAAGAAGAATAACCATGCCTGGCTAAAATACTAGGCAAGCTATTGTATTGATTCATGCTGTAGGAAGATAAAATAAAAGACTCCTTCATCCAAGATGGGATCGAGGCGACTATAGCAGGAACTGCATCCATAGAAGACTGTCCGTTAGAAACCCCATATTCAAAAAACATACTTTCTGACAACACAGAATCCAAAAAGGGCGTGAAGCTCTCTTTATTATCAGGGCCAACATACATTGAACCAAAACTCTCAAAGATCACAAGAACAACATTTGATGAATCACCAATGATCCTCGCAGGTCTAGTCTGCTGCATCGGATTAAAAATAGCATCCGCTTGGGCCTGACTAAAAAAGGTTTTCTTTTCAAGACCAACATAATTCCAGGTTTTTAGAATCGTAAAGGCTGAATTCAATGCAGCTGGTGCATTTTTGAGTGAGGTATACTTACTCACTTCAATAATATCTACTGGCTTTAATTGAAAACCACCTCGACCAATGATTACAGATGTAGAAAGCGTAAGAATAAAAAAGACCCAAGAGGACCATTTGCGAATCTCACTTTTAAACTGCT
>CAJJCU010000143.1 GCA_905182775.1 uncultured Flavobacteriales bacterium | reverse complement strand
CATTGGCACCTACATCGAAAACAATATCATTATCAGCTATAGCGATTCCATTTTGAAGATATCCATCAACATGATGGTCTAACATTTTAGCTTCTGGTTTTCTTAAACAAAAAATAGAGGTACCGTCTTTTAGAGTGGTCTGAGTCATCATCAATCCCTAAAATACTGATTTTTACAATAAGAAGAAAAGTTTACATCCTGATTTTACTCCTGCAAGAATGGGTAATGATAATCAGTTGCTGGAACAAACGTTTCTTTAATTGTACGTGCCTGAACCCATCTCAATAAATTCATAGCTGCTCCCGCTTTATCATTTGTACCTGAACCTCTAGCCCCACCAAAAGGTTGCTGGCCTACAACGGCTCCAGTACACTTGTCATTTATGTAAAAGTTACCCGCTGCATTTTCAAGTTTCTTAGTTGCCAATTCAATCGCATAACGATCTTGTGAAAGGATTGAACCTGTAAGGGCATACTCAGACGTTTCATCAAGAAGATCTAATGTCGCTTCAAAAGCATCGGCCTCGTATACGTAAATTGTTAGAACAGGGCCAAATATTTCTTCACTCATTGTTCTGAATTTCGGATCTGTTGTTACAACTACAGTAGGTGAAATAAAATAACCTTTTGATTTGTCAAATTCACCACCAACTATAATTTCTGCATCCTTGTGGTCTTTACAATAAGTGATGTAAGAACTGATTTTATCAAAAGCTCTTTCGTCAATAACCGCATTGATGAAATTGGTGTTATCCTCTGGAGAACCCATTTTAAATGAAGACACTTGTTCCACCAATATAGACTTAACCTCTGCCCATATGTTGCTAGGTACATATCCCCTTGATGCTGCAGAACATTTTTGTCCTTGAAATTCAAATGAACCTCTAGAAAGTGCCGTAGCTACTTCTGCTGCATTCGCGCTCTTGTGCGCAATAATAAAATCTTTACCTCCCGTTTCACCAACAATTCTAGGATAAGATCGATACATGTCTAAATTATTACCTATCGTCTTCCAGAGCTGTCTGAAAACACCTGTTGAACCCGTAAAGTGAAGTGCCGAGAAAAGTTTATGCTTGAAAATAACCTCTCCAGCCTCTGGACCATCAACGGTTACCATATTAATTACGCCATCTGGCAAGCCTGCTGCTTTAAAAAGATCCATAATTACCTGAGCCGAATACACCTGAGAATCCGCCGGCTTCCAAACGATAACATTCCCCATCATTGCAGGGGCTGCACAAAGGTTGGCAGCAATTGAAGTAAAATTAAAAGGAGTAACGGCAAATACAAACCCTTCTAAAGGTCTGTACTCAAGTCTATTCCAAACACCAGGTAATGATTCAGGCTGTTCTTTATAAACTTGCGTCATATATTGCACATTGAATCGGAAAAAATCAATCATCTCGCAAGCGGCATCTATCTCCGCCTGAAATACATTTTTTGATTGGGCCAACATCGTTGCTGCATTCATTCTTTCTCTAAACGGACCTGCCAATAGGTCTGCTGCCTTAAGAAAGATTGCTGCTCTTTGCTCCCAAGGTAGAGATGACCAAGCATCTTTTGCTGCCAAAGCACTTTCTATCGCCTTCTCTACATGTCCTGCATTACCTCGGTTAAAATGACCAATCACATGTTTGTGGTCATGCGGTGGAGACATTTCTATTTTTTGTGCTGTTCGGACCTCTTCATCACCAATATACATTGGAACATCAATAGGTTTTTGAGCATACATCTCTTTATAAACAGACAAAAGAGCAGTTCTCTCCGGTGAACCTGGAGCATAAGACTTTATAGGTTCGTTAACGGCAGTAGGTACAGTATAAAAGGCATTAGACATATTTGTGTTTTTGTTGCAAACTTAAGAATAGTTCCCTATCATTACAACAAAAGCCCTACCAATGACGAGAATCGTACTCCTCATATTTCTAATAAATATATCATTTATAGGTAGATCGGAAATAAAAATATCCTTCACAGCTTACCAGAATGAACCTGATTTGATTCGCAAAGCAAACATGGCACTTGAATTATGGACTTACTATAGTAGATTCAATATAGACTCCCTCAACATTCTTGGAGTATCTCTAAAAAAAAGTAACAAGGGCGTGAATGACTCTTTTGTAAAAGGAGTTTATCAACGAATATTAGGAAGCTTTGATATGAAAAAAGGATTCTTAAAAGAGGGGCTTTTTCTTCTAAAATCTTCACGATCGATATTCATTAATCTTGGAGACAATCGTTTGATCAGTGAAGCTTTTAATCAAACGGGAATATGCTACCTACTGCTTAGTGACTTTCAGCATGCTCAAGAAAATTTCAATGCCTCCATGGAGTTTGGCAGGCGATCAGAGTCTGTAACCCATTCTTATCTGGCAATGATCAATTTAGCCCAATGCTACCAGCTCGATGGGGACCTCGAGTCAGCAAAATTATACACAAATAAATATATCAAAAGTGCGATCGAAGGCGAAAAGTACGAATCCGCGGCCAATGGGTATTCATTTTTAGGTCAGATTTCAATGGATGAAACTAAATTCGAAAAAGCCATCTTTTTATTTCAACAACAAATGGAGTGTGCCAAAAAAGGTTCAGCACCACTTATACTGACCCGAGCTAAAAACAACCTTGCCATCACTTTTTTTCTTCAAGGAAAGCCAAAAGCGTCTTTGCGTTTATTTCAAGAGGTTCTCGAAGAAAGAAAAAAACAAAGTGTGCTTCCCTACCTTTGCGACGCCTATCTCAATTTAGGAAATATCCATCTCGAAATGGAAAACAAAAATAAAGGAAATCAATATTTAGATTCAGCTATTTACCTTACAAAAAAGCACGCCCTAATTACCTATAATATTGAAGCCCTTGAGACAAAATACGAATTTGATTCCTCAGCTGCTCTTAAAAATGAAATTGTGGCTCTTAAAAAGAAACAAAAACGAATCATTGTGAAGCAAAGAAATAAAAGAACATTAAACGCAGTTCCCATAGTTAACAAAATGTCTCCTGAGAACCTACCTTGGTACATGTACCTCATCTTCTTGATGACCCTAATTGTTCTTTATGTATTCTCTCGTAAAAGTTTATCTCACGAGGGTTAGAAAACCATGCCCGCTGAGCTCTTGCCCATTTAGCCCTAGGGCATTGTACTTATAAAAATAGACTCCTTCCTTAGCATCATTTCCATTCGCAGATTTTCCATCCCAACCCGAATCAATAGATTCAATTGTCGTCATCAGGTTACCCCATCTATTTAAGATGATGAGCTCAATAGTTGCGATGTTCTCTGTCTCTGCAATAAATAATTCATTCGTGCCGTCCTCGTTTGGGCTGAAGACATTGGGGACAAAGACAAT
>CAJJCU010000142.1 GCA_905182775.1 uncultured Flavobacteriales bacterium | reverse complement strand
CATTGGGGACAAAGACAATTGGCGGTCCGGTAGGAATCACCTCTATTAATAGCTGCATCGTATCCTCGCAAAGATCATTGTATGCAATCAAGGTTACCATAAAATCACCACTCTGATTGTATGTTGTTGAGACTCCTGATAGGTCATTCATGCTCACCGTTTCTGAATTTCCAAAATCCCAATCATAACTTGAGGCATAGGAACTTAAATTTATAAAATTCACATTTAAGGGAGCGACTCCCGAAACAACACTAGCTGAAAACAAGGCCGTGGGAAAAGGAATTGAAGTAATGTTTATAGATGAGCTTCCTGAACAACCATTTGTATCAATACCAATCACTGTATAGACCACGCTTAAATTGATAACGATTGGATCCCCATCAATAATCCCATTATCCCATGAATAAGTACCTCCAATACCTGCACCACTTCCCGATAAGGTTACCACAGTTCCCTCGCAAACAGAGATTGGGGTTCCTGCATTTATAATGGGTAAAGAATTTACGACAACCAAAACCTCATCCTGTGTTTCACAACCATTTTCACTCATACCTGTAAGGATATATGTATCTGAAATAACAGGCTCAAATGAGACGCCATTTTCAATGCCGCCAGACCAGGAGTAAGTCACTGCATTACTGCCCTCTAAGACAACCTCTTCACCAATACAAATTACTAAATCATCTCCTGCGAAAACTGGAATATTTGGATTGACAATAACGGTGAAATCAACGAATGGACTTTGACAACCATCTACGGTATAGCTCACACTATATAAGGTTGTCTCAATGGGACTCACGATAATTTCATTTGAAGTTTCACCTCCAGGAAGCCATTGATAAATACCGTTATTTAGGCCCGAAATAGCCGTTAGTATGGCATCTTGTCCCTCGCAAATCTCAGTTGTACCCATAACGTTGAGGTCAGGGGTTTCATTTACCTGAATCGTCATCTGAGCGTTTAATGCGCATTGGTTCAAATCCGTTACAAATGCATAAACAGTTGCTCCAATAACGTTTGTGTTTATTCCTGGAGGGCCCCAGACACCGCTATAACCTTCAATAGAAATATTGGATAGCACTTCAGCAACATCACCCTCACAATAAGGACCGAGTTGCTCAAAGGAAGGAACAATGGAAGCGTCAATAGTCAGGCTCAATGAAGCCAGAGAATCACAACCTGTTGCGAGACTTGACAACGTCGCTACTTGGGTTCCTGAAGCACCGAAATAAATACCATTCCATAAATAGGGTAATTCCGAATCACAAATTGTGATCTCCGTATTGCTATATAGAATTGGATCGACAGAAAGGTTTAGGGTAGCTAGAGAGTCACATCCCGAAACGGTACTATTTAAATTCGCAGTTTGAGACCCAGAAGCATTGAATTCAAGACCGTTCCATGTATAGGGAAGTTCGGAATCACAAATCGTAATATTTAAGGTACTCGTTAAGGTTGGTTCAACCGTAAGGTTTAATGTCGCCAAAGAATCACAACCTGAAATAGCACTTGTTAAATTTATAGCTTCATTGGAAGATTGATTCAGCTCAAGACCATTCCAATAGAAAGGCAAGCTATTTTCACAAACAGTTTGATTCGTAACACTCGTAAGCGTTTCAGAAATAGAAATATTCAAGGTCGCTATTGAATCACAACCTGAAACAATGCTTGTCAAAGTGGCAAATTGACTTCCCTCAGCATTAAAAACTAACCCATTCCATACGTAAGGCAATTCAGCATCACAAATTGTAATATTCGTTGAACTCGTTAGAATCGATTCAACACTAAGACTCATTGTCGCTAGAGAATCACATCCTGACGCTATACTACTTAGATTAACCGTTTGACTACCGAAAGTATTGAATACCACTCCATTCCAATTGTAAGGCAATTCCGAAGTGCAAATTGTGATTTCCGTATTGCTTGTTAAGGTAGGTTCAACTGTTAGATTTAAGGTCGCTAAAGAGTCACAGCCAGTCACAGCGCCAGATAAGGTCGCCGTCTCAATTCCTGCAGAAGAAAAAGAAACGCCATTCCAAGAATAAGGAAGTTCTGTGTCACAAATTGTGAGCTCCGTACTACTTTCTAATAAAGGATTGACTGTTACAGTTGCGGTTGAGGTTCCGATACATCCTACCAAGTCATAATCGCAAGAATAATTAACGGTGCTATTGGGGCTAACATTAATTGTAGTACTCGTTGCTCCGTTACTCCACAAGAAACCACCTCCCGCAATAGAGGGGGTTGCAGTAAGAATTACTGGGTCCCCTTCACAAATAGTTTCTGAATTTATCGTCAAGGTTGGTATAATTGCGTCCGCAACAACCTCAATGGTCTCAACTATTGGCTCCGTGCACACACCAGAATCATCCACGGTCACTTCGTAAACCCCAGGAGAAAGCCCAGTAGCTGTGGCTGTCGTCTGTATTGGGTTTGTATTCCAAGAATAGGTGTAACTCGGAAAACCACCTATTGAAGTAACAGTTGCTGTCCCGTCAGCTCCCGCACAAGATGTCGGTGTTGAGGCTACCTCAGTTTCTAAGGCGTTAGAACACTCTAAAAAATCAACAAAGACTCCAGAATCCCATACGCCATCACCAGCATCTGCAATAGCTAACTTAAAATGGTAACTTTCGCAGGGTACAACAGAAACATTGGAAATCAGCACAGATGTAAAAGCATCGAAAACATTTGTAGTTCCATTCGCATTATTGACATAAAAAGCTTGATTAAAATTTGCATTTACATTATCAATACTAACAATAGTATTGCCGTCAGGTAATACTGCTACATTGTCATTGATATAATTGCCTCCTAATGGATCGGGTCCTGAAATAAAAAATCCAAAAGCATCATTAAATCCCGCAGATACCCATTCTGGATATTCTTCAGAACCGAAGACAAAACGAATCTGAAGTTCATTACATGTGGGAACAACGTCAAACTCTAGAATACAACAATCATTATTGGCTAATGGCTCAAGGTTATTTAATTGAGGATCATTGCAATTTGTTCCATTATCCGTACTCATAAAATCAGCTCCCGGAGCATTGATATCGGCTACATTTCCCGTTGTCATTACAAGACCTGTGGGAATACCTATATCTGTTGTCTCGCCATTCGTAAAGGTCCCGTAAGCATTATTTGGGCAGTTCAAAGTAGCATTTGTTATGGTTAGACCACCACTAATTATAGAATTCACAACAACCTCTGCCGTAGCCCCTTGGTTATCAATCACGAGCTGAGCATGTCCCTCATTAGAGAAAAAAAATATTGAAGTAAAAGACAATAAAAAAGAAAGACTCTTTAAATCCATAATGAATAATTGAACCGTTTATATTACAAAGACCCAAAACATACTGCACAAGTTGCTTACAAAAATGTATAATTATGTATAACTATAAAACCAAAAGCGTTTTCATTAAATCAAAGAAAGAATAAAAATGCCCCCTATTTTTATTTTAATATACTAACAATTCCTATAGAATTAGCTGTAACACCATCGTTGTATTCGATAATATAATAATATGAAGCTACGGGGAGTAAGTTATCTTTATAAGTACCATTCCAAGGTCTTTGATTATAAAGTCCTACCTCAGATTCAAAAATTTTATTGCCCAATCTATTGTAAACAAGAACCCTATTCATTGGATAAACATTGTCAATATTTTCTAGCTCCCAAAAATCATTTACCAAATCATTGTCCGGGGTAAATGCTGTTGGAACGATGATACCACAATCTTCAAAACTAACGGTCACGTTTGACGATGGTCCCTCACAATTATTTTCAGTAGACGTGACATAATAGGTTGTACTTCCCTGTACAACGTTTGGCATTAATATGTCTCCAGTAGTAATTATTTGAGTTAAGGAGGGGCCCATATACCAAATAAAGATACCTAAACTGCCAGAAGCAATCAGTTCCTCAGGAACCACATTTGTACAGTAGATGGCGTCATCAGATACTTCAGGAGCCACAGGTAATGGATTAATAATAATCGTTTGCATCTCATTCAAGACCGTATTACAAACGTTATCGGAAAGGGCAGTAATATTGTATACACCTGAGGTATTCCCCAAGACGATCGGAGAACTATTAGAGCTAAGATTCAATTGAATTCCGTCTAAGGTATAATCTAATGTAAAACCTGGAAAGCCACTTACCTCAACCACAAGATCATCGACAATGTCTCCAATACAGTAGACTCCCTCACCAGTAAAGCTGACTAAAGTTGGCAAGTCATTGATTGTGATTTCAAAAAATACTTCATCACTACAGGATGCATTCTGATCAAAAATATAAACCGTCTGACTCTCGAGAATCGCTTCATTTATAGGCAATCCTCCATTACTTTGAGCATCGGTATAGTAATTTTCATTTCCAGATAAGTTCTCACCTAGAACCCCTAAAGGCAGTATAAAACTCTCACAAACCTCCTGTGGACCAGGATTCACAATAGAAGGCGTATTGTTTACAGTAACAAAAAAAATCGACTGATCATCGCATGATCCGGTAATATCGTAAATATATATTGTTTGTGAATAAAGGAGTATTTCCCCAGCATTTATTTGGGTACCATTCCCATTGCTTTCAGTATAATATGCCTCATTCCCAGATAGATTATCTCCTGATATAGAAAGCAAAGAAAACGCATCACAAACCGTTGTGTCAAGCTGTAAATCCAATGAAGGTGCACCTGGATTATTTAAGTCAATAATTTCTTGATTCATAAATTGACAGCCATTAAGTAATACTGAAAAATCAGAATATAAACCAGCAAAGAGATCAGAAATCAAACACTCCCCAGTTGCACTTGAGTAGAATGATACTGACGGGATCGCCGTCCCCAAAGAATCATAGCTAAAGGAGTATTGGGTATTTGCCGTTAATCCACTTATTGTTATGCTACCGTCGTTTGCATTACAAACTGTAGGATCTTCACCAGTAAGCACAAAAGAAGGGGTCACGTTGATCGTTAATGCTAGAGTTACAATAGAATCGCATCCTGATTCATTCGTCAAAATCCAATTCGCCGTATTGTTACTCTCCGTATAGGTGTTTCCATCGATCCATGTATAACTATCACAAGAAACTTGGTTATCAATACCCGTATTTGAATTCGTTACGACCAGGTCTAAGGTAACCGTACTATCACAACCAGAAGCATTGATAAGGATCCAAGTTGCAGTATTATTAGTCTCTGTATAGGTGAAGCCATCAATCCATGTATAACTGTCACATGCCTCTTGTACATCGATACCCGAATTTGAATTGGTAAGGGTTAAATCCAAAGTAACCGTACTATCACATCCCCAAGCGTTGGTAAGGATCCAAGTTGCAGTATTATTACTGGACGTATAAGTATTGCC
Source organism: uncultured Flavobacteriales bacterium (assembly GCA_905182775.1). GTDB lineage: Bacteria > Bacteroidota > Bacteroidia > Flavobacteriales_D > Crocinitomicaceae > UBA952. The sequence continues at coordinate 24,185 of CAJJCU010000142.1, read as the reverse complement.
ATCAATCCATGTATAACTGTCACATGCCTCATGTACATCGATACCCGAATTTGAATTGGTAAGGGTTACATCCAAAGTAACCGTGCTATCACATCCCGAAGCGTTGGTAAGGATCCAAGTTGCACTATTATTACTAGTCGTATAAGTAGCTCCATCAATCCATGTATAACTGTCACATGCGACTTGCGAATCGGTGCCGGAATTAGAATTGGTAATTGTTAAGTCTAAAGTTACAATACTATCGCATCCCACAGCATTTGTCAAATACCAAGTAGCGCTATTTTCAGATGCTGTATATATAATTCCATCAATCCAAGTATAACTGTCACATGCCTCTTGCACATCGATACCCGAATTTGAATTGGTAAGGGTTAAATCCAAAGTAACCGTGCTATCACATCCCCAAGCGTTGGTAAGGATCCAAGTTGCACTGTTATTACTAGACGTATAGGTTGTGCCATCAATCCATGTATAGCTGTCACAAGCCACATGTGTATCGATCCCAGAATATGAATTCGTGATAGTAAGGTAGAGGTTAACTGTGCTGTCGCATCCTGATGTATTCGTTAAAACCCAAGTTGCACTGTTATTACTAGCCGTATAAGTAGTACCATCAATCCATGTATAACTTTCACAAGCCACATGTGTATCTATCCCTGAATTTGAATTCGTGATGGTAAGGTCTAAGAAAACTATACTGTCACAGCCCAATGAATTCGTCAAAACCCAAGTTGCACTGTTGTTACTAGATGTATATGTATTCCCATCTATCCACGTGAAACTTTCACATGCATTCTGAATATCTATTCCTTCAGATGTGGGAAGTACATTAATACAATAGGATGTATCAGACGTACACCCAAAATCATCAGTCACCTCAAAGTCAAAACATAGATTCCCTGAAGATACAGGTTGGATTATTACAGGGTTATTACCTGCGATGATCGATGGGTTTGATTGCCATTCTTCAGAAACAAAAGAAGGTGTAAAGTTAACCGGAGGGGCCACTATCGAAGGGTCAAAAGTCAAACCCCAACTAAATATAAACCCATTATCCTGAGCCAAGTTATCAACAATTGTCAAAGTCCAATCTCCATTCATTTCACAACCAACCAACCCATTTAATGGAAAGGCTGATTCATAGATCCCGGCAGTAAGTGTTCCCCCTACATTATTTGCCCAGCTCCCATTCGATGTATTTGAAGACCAACAATAATCAAACCCTATACCCTGGATCAACGGTGTAGCGTCATTATCGACAGGAATACCCAAAAAAGTATTTGTTCCAGTTGGATAATCCACAAGTGTGACTTGTTGCCCAGAAGGACATTCAATAACGATATCTAAATCTCCCATATAAGAATGCTCCATGTTAACGCAAATATCTAAGAGGTCATTTATGTCATCTAAGGTTTGACCTGTGGTATAACAGTCCAATGGTATAGAGGTCGAATAGGATGCTCCGGAACCATCAGGTAGCGCAAGAAACGGTGGTATTGGCGTAGTACATGTCTCCACAAACTCAACGGGGTTCGCAATACCAAATAGTGTCGCAGTTTCGCCTTGACAAAGAACTGAAGGATTAGAAGGACTATTTACGAAAACAGGAGTTGTCGCAACATAAACATCCTGATAATTGTTCGTTGAGTTTTCACAACCATTAACATCTGTTACATTAAATTGAATAGTATATACACCTGAATTGTTATACGTATGTGTCACATTTTGCCCTAATTGATTCGGCCCATCTTCCGTAATCCACTGAAAAACAGAAGTAGCATCTGATTGGGAATAACCAGCCCCATTATTTGGATAACTTCCGGTTCCACTCAATTCCAAAAGATCTCCTTGGCACAAATAAATGATGCCATCTCCATTTGGAGGAGGATTAAAGGAGGTATTACCTGTAATAGATTGACAAGGTTGTGTACAAGATATGTTTGCTACCCAGCCACCTTGAGAAATTATAAAATCAGAATTAAAAACAAATGTCAAACATCCATTTGATGCGGTTATCGTACCCGGAGCGTTCGTTCCTGAATAAGATCCAATTAAGGGTGAACTCGAATTTGGCCCATCATAGATATAAAAGAAATCATAACCGGACTCCACATCAAAAAATGTAAAATCAAAAGTGATATTAGCTCCTGGAGTAGAAGAGCAAAAGGTCATTGCAACATTTTGATTATCTGTATAATTCCCTCCTGGTCCTCCTGTATCATAAAAAACACCACTGCAGGTATTTATCGTTGTGCTAGACATTGTATAGGTCTGTCCCTGTGCTGTGAGGCAAATAAAAACAAAAAAAACACTCTTGACCCAATCAAATATCATATAATTCATCTCTTCTAAAAACGCATTATGGATTATAAATGTACACAACTTAAAACAAATAAAAAAGAGCCCTATAGATGGTTTTGAATGGATTTGAATCCTTAATTTTAAAAAATGTTCCTAGAGCGAATTCAATTAATCCAATTTAAAAATCATCAAAACACTGAGATTCAATTCTTAAGTGGTCTTAATGCATTTGTAGGGAAAAATGGTAGTGGTAAAACAAACATACTTGACGCCATATATTACATGAGTATGTGTAAATCCTATTTGAATCCAATTGACAAACAAAATGTAATGTTCGAAAGCTCCTTTTTTCACATTCAAGGAACTTGGAATACCGAAAATAAAGTCCAAACTGTTTCTTGCTCCTACAAATTAGGTGCTAAGAAAAAGATCAAGCTCAATAAGAAAGAATACGAAAAGCTTGCAGAGCACATCGGTAAATTCCCTGTGGTTTTCATATCTCCTTATGACGGAGACCTCATCAATGAAGGCAGTGAATTAAGAAGGAAATGGATGGATGGTATCATCTCGCAAGTCGACCCGATTTATTTAAATACGATTCAATCCTATCAGAAAGTTTTGACGCAAAGAAATGCCTTACTCAAAAACATGAGTGAGCATCGATTATTTGACCTAGAATCAATTGAAGTATGGGATGCCCAACTCAATAAGCTAGGTTCATTTATCCATGAAAAAAGGAAAGAATTTCTCCATTCATTCATCCCTGTTTTCAATAAGTTTTATCAACAAATTGGGGATGGTCATGAACAAGCAGCTATAGAATATAAATCCCAACTTACAGATGCTGACTTCTCAAAAATACTAATCGCTTACCACAAAAAGGATAGCTACTCTCAGTATACAAATGCAGGGACACATAAGGATGATTTACTCTTTACTATAAAAGATCATCCCGTCAAAAAATTCGGTTCACAAGGACAGCAAAAATCTTTTGTAATCGCTTTGCGTTTGGCGCAGTTCGATTGGTTAAAAGCACAGAAAAACACAAATCCGATACTACTTCTTGATGACATATTTGATAAATTAGATGGTGAGCGCGTTCAGAAGTTGGTAGGTTTGGTTACTCAAGATTATTTTGGCCAGGTATTACTTTCCGATACCGATCAAAAAAGGATGGAGTCCTTATTAGATTCTTTACCCGTACCCTCCAAACTTTTTGAAGTCATTCAAGGAGATGTTCAAGAAATTTCTCGCTAACTTTACAACAAATGGCCTACAACCCAGACAACAGAAGAGCACGTAAGGAACAATCCTTAGGAGATGTAATAGATAAATTACTTAAGGTCTATCGTTTGGATGATAAAATGAAGGAGTTTGATCTAAATGATGCATGGCCAGATCTTATGGGTACCGCAGTAGCGCATCGAACAAAGAGCATCGAAATAAAAAACAAAAAGCTGCTTTTAAAAATAGATTCCTCTGTCATGCGTGAAGAGCTCCATGCGGGCAAACAAGTCATTATAGAACGGGTCAACCAATTCATGAAAAAAGAGGTAATTACAGATGTTTGGTTTTCCTAGAGACCTACCTTACTGAATTCTTGATACATCGAGTCAATATCAAACTTTAATTTACCGACATGCTGCTTACCCTCGAAATGAATTTTCGAATCCTTCTCAATCAGCATCGTATTTTTGATTTGTTTCAAAGTAGCCGATTTAACATTTAATTCGGCAGGTCCATACTCGGCCTTTTTCCTGTAGGAGGCAAAGGCATAGGTACAAGAGGTGATCCGGGTGTTTTCGATTGTAACTTTTGATTGATCTTTTGATGCAACAGCAATAGCAGCAGCATTTATATCGCAATTGATCACTGATAAATCAGAATGCTCTCCACCTGAAATCCCTTTGTCACCAGAACCTGAAATCCCACAAGATTTAATCAGCACATCACTTCCCGAAAAGTCAATACAGTCATTCCCCGTTTGAGTGAATACAGAATTAGAAAGCGTACCTGTACAGAAGTCAGCATCGAAACCATCTGAATACGTATCACTGACCAGACAAGAGTCCATAGCAAAATCACACCGAACCATATTTAATGCATCTTCACTTCGCGCTTGTAAGAAATTACAGTTCGAAAGAACTACAGAGCCCTCATAAATGGTGACCCCACCAGTTAGTGTCCAGTTTTCGGTATTGGCTGCAGTAAGATTTGAAAAAGTAACATGACGTAATTCAACTGTTCCGGATTGAGGAAGTAAAACAACCCCTCCACCCAAAGTACCTGTTGCTTTAATTGCTATTGGACTTTTCTTCGTCCCTAACATTTTTACGGGTGAATAGCTCACAAATCGCGCACCATTGCTTAACTCAATTTTAACTCCAGCCTCTATTAATAAAGTCTTGTGCCTTGGGACATATACATTTTCAGAAAAAGAATGTTTGCTTCCTGCTTTCAAGGTTATGAGACCATCTTGATCCGGTTTTATATTTAACACATCACTATGCTTTCCTAATATAGAAACAAAAGACACAGGAGGGAAAGGACTCACCTTCGCTTTGAGTAGAGAATCTCCTGTTATTTGGGTTTTATAATAAATATTTTTAGGTCTAAACTTGAAATTATAAGCCTTTACAACAGCCTTATTCAAAAACCTACCCATAGCAATAGGAACATCAAATGGAAGTATTAGATTCTTGTTGAGTTTGGTTGAATAACCAACCAATTCTATACCAGATAAAAGATAATTTTCAAACTGAAGACGACAAGATATCGTATCGGCATCAACAGTATAAACTTTTAAAGCAACCTCATCAAAAATCACATTTTGTTTGGTCGCGCTATAAAGACCCGTTTTATTTATTTCTCTAACGGCGAGAGGTCTTGTCTCATAGATTTTTACTTTCTCTTCAATATTCACTCTATTGACCTCAAAGTAGTCTCGATCTAATTTATACATTGGATATTCATGACGCAACAAAGCCTCGTAATGACTGATCTCAACTTCCATTTCCTTAAGGGCATCTCTCATATAATCGACTGCAGAGTACTTATTTAAATAACTAATATACAAGCTATTAAACTCAGGGTTCAGAAACAAAGCATCAAAACTTGTGAAGTCGTTTTCTAATCTCCAATGCGCAGCTTTACCGAGTAATTCCCGATGATTTGTTAATTTCCCTGGAAAACAATCATAAGCAATAGGCTCAAGCAATCCGTTCACAGGATTCAAATAATTACGCTGGTTATGCCAAATTAAACCATGCTTTGAGTTCAAGACATCGCACATCGCAATAAAACGAGCCATTTTATCTACATCAAAATATTCATCCAGGTTTTTATCTAAATCTCTAAAACGGGCCATGTGACTTTGAGCCAAGATAAATTGACCTAATAAGACAGGGCTGCGTCGGGTTCTTTTACTACTAAAAGGAAGTATCTCAGCCGACGCTACGTATGGATACTTTTTCAGTCCTTTGCGCTCGACTTTTTGATTATAATACCCCTGCCAAACCCCACTTTCATCGAACTTAACAATAGGTCCCTCTCTCCTATTTCTATACTCTAACAGTCTTTTATCAAAATGCTCTTCCAGTGCATAAACCCCACGATTTACACCGTTTATATACACCACTTTAAACTGATAACGGGTTGTCAAAACGTCTTCCTTTTCAAACAAGCGGTGCCCAAACCATTCCATCATAAAAGACCTTGTGTGCGGATCCTGAATGGAGAATTTTTTCATCCCCTGATAGGCATTGCTTCCCTTAAATTTAATTCTAAACGACCATTTATCTCCCTGAAGGTGATCAACCCAATCCCCTTTTATTCTGAGGGAAACCGGAACCTTACTCCCATTCAGAACAACAACGGCCTTAAAATAAGACTTCAAGTCAGCGGTAATCACCTCGCGATTTAATGCAATATTTCTAAACGCGACAATACTGTCAAGTGCCGACTCGGGGATTTCAATTCGTAAGATGTCTTCTTCTGCTACATCTTCTGGTTTTTTGTTATCCCGAAAGCAATCTATAGTCAGGTCATCAAAATACAATGTAGTTTTTTTCGGGTTCCAGATATAAACCTCGACATAATCATAATCCTGCTTCGCTACAAAGCTTGTTTTTACAAGCTCCCAATCCACGTTTTCTTGTAATGAAATATCATTGCTTTCATACTGAATTTGGTCCTTTGACGCAATAACCAATTGTCCACTAACTCCCCCTTTTCTTCTGTAGATAGAGGCATATATTATATCTCCTTTCTTTATACTATCAAATTTATACGAAGGTCCAAACTCATTTTTTTCATCTAATTTAAACCCATACCTCCCCGTTCGACTATATGCTGAAGAACGGCATTTTGCATTTGGAAATGCATAGGCTCCATTAACAAATTGCTTTCCGGAAACATGTTCAGCGCCGCATGTAATATGCAAGTGGCTTTCCATTTTATTATCTGAAGAGCAAGCACTTATAAGGGCAATTAATAGTAGAATGAAGAGGGTGTGCCTCATATTAAAAATGTGTTATGTCGCAAATGTAAAGAATTAAAATCTTAGGAGATTCGATTAAATTTGAACTTATAGTTCTACTATAATAGAAATTGCTTCAATCAATTGGCTGTATGCATTTTCACTATATTTAGAGCTTTAGAAACCAAGAAAAATAATCTTGCGAATTCAAGGTGCTACGAATCAACTCTGCAAACGTAATGATCTCTTTCCTATTGATGAGATCGCAAAACATTTTAATATGTTTAGCAGCGATTTACACCAACAATCAATAAAACCAAGACCTAAAACAAATGAATATCAACCTATATAAAAACCACAAGACGAGTCAATGGTCTGGTGGCTCAACCACAGAATTGTTCATTCTACCTGCTGAAGCGACTTATTCAGAACGCAATTTTAAGCTAAGAATTAGTATTGCGAAAGTGGATGATGAACTGTCTACTTTTACTCCGTTAATAGGCGTTAAACGAAAATTAATGGTCTTGGATGGAGAAATTAGACTTAGCCATAAAGACCAGCACCGTTCGGATTTAAAAAGATTTGATGTCGATACCTTTCACGGTGATTGGACAACCACATGTATTGGGACATGCACTGATTTCAATGTGATGACTATGGGGCAATTAAATAGTGAATTGTTCGGCTTAGATATCGCACCAGAAACCAGAGCTAATAACATCGGACTTGGAGCAGAATGGAAGGCTTTATATGTTTTTGTTCTTAGTGGAAGTATAGAAATTGAAATCAATCAAGAAAACTTAGTTATTGAGACAGGTACTCTACTTGTCATTGATGGAAAAGCTGAAGCGATGTTTCCAACTTACTCAAAGGATGGATGTCAGATTGTGGTAACCAAAACAACATAAATAGGACTAAAAGAGCTCCTCGAGATTCCTGTAGCAAAAAACAGCCGAATTTAAGACTGAGCAAAGCTAAAATTCCTTACTTTTCTAGCATATGAACGCAAATAATCCCTTTTTGGAATCCTATGATTTTGAGGCATTAACTCAACATCATCCGTCATTAAAACAATTTGTTTTTGTCAATAAATATGGGACAGAAACAATAAGGTTTGCCGACCAAAAAGCTGTAAAAGCACTCAATGCCGCCTTATTAAAAATGCAATATGGAATCCTTTGGGAGATTCCTAACGAAAACTTATGTCCTCCAATCCCAGGTCGTTTAGATTATTTACTTCACATAGACGAGCTCGTTGCGAAAAAAAAAATTCACCTTTTGGATATTGGAACCGGTGCAAATTTAATCTATCCCATTTTGGCGGTATGTCATTTTAAATGGAGTTGTACTGCAAGTGAAACAAACATGAAGTCACTGAGGCATGCAGAAGAAATCATAAAAAAAAATCCAACGCTTAGCGCTGTAGTTTTGAGAGCGCAAAAAAACGAAAAAAGCATTCTAGAAAACATTATTCTGCCCGATGATTTTTTTGATGTGGTGGTTTGCAATCCCCCATTTTACAAGAGTGCTGAAGATGCACAAAAACAAAATCAGAGAAAGGTGAAGAATCTAAAAATCAGAGAAAAAAAAACCCTCAATTTTGGAGGCTTGTCTAATGAGTTGTGGACTGAGGGCGGAGAAGTTATTTTTCTTAAAAAAATGATACTTGAAAGCACCAAGTTTAAAAGACAGGTCCATTGGTTCACCTCTTTAGTCTCAAAAAAAGAGCATCTCAAGAGCTTACTGCATACAATGAAGAAAACAAAGCCAAAACACTATAAGGTCATTGATTTAGATTTAGGCAATAAATCAAGTCGTGTCATTGCTTGGACCTTTACCTAAAGACGGTTATAAACCCACTACTTCTTGATCACCAAACTTTTAAAAGCCTTTTCCAAATGATTGTATTCGAAGACAAACCCGTTGTCTCGTAATTTACTCGGGATCACATTCCTGCTCTTCAAAATTAATTCTGTTTCAGTTTTTATAAATACTGCACCAATTTCAAGAAGCCATTTAGGCGATGGAATACCAAAGTGTATCCCCAAGGAATTTCTTAGTAAAAGCATGACCTTTTTATTGCGCTCAGGATTTGGAGCCGCTATATTAACAGGCCCCTCTATATTATCCGTTTCTTTGATAAAATCAATCGCTCTGATTAAATCAGTTTCATGCACCCAGCTAAAGAATTGTGAACCTTTACCTTGATGACCACCCAAACCCAACCTGGTTAAATTTACAAGCGGTTTAAGCGCCCCCCCGTTGTTCCCGAGAACGATTGAAATGCGTAAGGCAACTTTCCTTGTCTTCAATGTTTTCGCATTAAAAAATGCCGCTTCCCATTTCTTGCAAACATCGACAGAAAACCCACTTCCAATCTCTCCATTGACCTCATCCATCTGTCTGTCCTCTGCATGTCTATAAATTGTAGCAGAGGAAGAATTAAGCCATACTGCCGGGGGATCTGATAGCTCTTGGATAGCCGCTCCTAAAATAGCTGTCGACATGATTCTAGAATCATAAATTTGCTTCTTGTTGGCTTCGTTATACCTGCAATCTACAGACCTACCATTCATATTGATGAGCAGCTCAGCACCTTCGAGTTCATGCTGCCATGTGCCGAGATCTTTTGCATTCCAATGAACAAACCTGACACCAACATCTTCATAACTTGGCTTTCTTGTCAAGACTACAACCTCAAAACCTTTAGATAAATAATGACTACAAAGTTTACGTCCTATAAACCCAGATCCTCCAGCTATAATTATTTTCCTCATTTTACCTGATATTGATTCTTACTTCTTAACTTGAAAAGTACAAATAGATTAAAGAAATGCATGGCTCCAAGAATCAAAATAATGGTTCCAACCTTCACACTTAAACCCTCAAGCATTGCTTGCAGATCAAAAAGTGTTTCATAAATGGTCAAGACACTCAAAGCATAACCTATATTAATAAGGTAAAACCCCACTTGTAATAAATTATTTACACTGTTTGCCATTTCCTGGTTACCACTGAAAATATCTACTAAAAAGATACGCCCATTATTCAAGAGTGTTCGGGCTACCCAAATCGTGAGGCTAATGGTGATGACTAAATAAATTGCATAACTAACGACATTGTAATTCATGATATTAAATTTTAATTATTACTACACTTATAAATCTTTCAATAATATTTGAAAGTTTGTTTTAAATTTTTTTACAATCTTAAAATCAATTTATAAAACCAATTCTTATCACTTCTGGAAAACTTCTCCATGAGCTTGTTCGCTTTATTCGTAAAGTCCAATAATTCGGACGTTACTTTCTTAAATTCTTTCGTCCCCTGAGATTTATCAGAAGAAACGGCTTGTACTTTATTAAGCACCTTGAGCATAGGTTCGATCTCACGCTTTCGTCTTTCGATCATAACGACGCGGGCTAGCTCTAGAATATCTTTTTCAGCCTTGAAGAATTCTTTTCTTTGGCCAATCTTTAGCTCTTTCTCAACAATACCCCAGTCCATCAATGCCCTTGTATTCATATTAACATTTCCACGAGAAATCTGAAGCTCTTCCATTATTTCTTCAGTTGTGAGAGCCTCAGTAGAAACCAAAAGCAAGGCATGAATCTGAGCCATGGCTTTATTGATACCCCAACTCGATCCCAATACACCCCAAGACTTGATAAACTCTGCTTGTGCCTCTTGTAATTTCATACTATAAATATATAGAATAACTGTGTACTTTCAAAACTTATTGAAAGTTTTGATTATTTATTTAAGTGGTTTGTCAAAAGCTTAATTATCAAGCTTGTAAGAAATACCAATACCTAAAACAGATTTAAATTGAGTCCTTGGCCCAACATTGCCGTTTTTATCTCGAATCTGAATATCGTCATCGTAAACTAAATTCCATTGTGCCGTGGCCGAAAAGAGTGAATTGACACGAAAGACAAAAGCGAGCTCAGCATTAATATCAATGTTTTGAGGTTTGTTCAAGTAGTTACTAAAAAGTTCAAGCTTAGACTTCATTTCGATATTCTTCATGATCTCTGTATTCCATTTGAGTTTGATAAAAGCACCAAATTCATGTCTAATACGCTCCCCTTTTTCAACTCCAAAAGCCCCTAATTGAGACAAAGAATCATCCATTACAAAAGTCGTTTTAGCAGCGAATGGAGAAGCAAATATTGAAAAATGCTTGTCCCTAATATAATCGGCTCCCAAAGCCAAGTTTAGATACCCCGGCGCCATAAACTTCGAAACCGCTACGGAATCATTTGGATAAGTAAAACCATCAGCAAACTGGGTTTTAAAACCTGCGTTTAAACTAATCAATGATTTCTTGGAGAAACGGATTCCGAACATACTCGAAAGATCAATTTTATCATCGGTCTTTTGAAGATTAACTACCTCTGACTCGTCTAAGTATTTGATCCCACCAAACGCAAGAGAAAGGTCACTTGACCAGTTCCATTTATCTTTGTTAAAGTCTGCGCTTGCGGTAATTGATGCATTTAATGCAATATTGTTACGCCCCCCTGAATTCCAATTTACAAAAGAGCTTTGGGTTCCATTTAATGCGTACAGTGATTTCAGCTTCCAAAACACAAGCGTATCCGTTTTTACGGAGTCCGTTTTTTGAGCAGACACACAAAAATTGTTAAACAAAAAAAGGATTGCGACAAATAATTTAATTTTGTGGTACATTTTAAAACTTTATACAAAAATAATTGCTTGTGAGACACCTCATCCTGATTTTGATTTTAATTATTCAACAATTTACCGTTAATGCACAAATTGAGGCTGATTATTCTAATCCCAAGCATTGGTTGATTTCACCTGAAAACAAAAACAAGCTCCACCAGGACTACATTACGGACTCCTCTTTAATTCAATACGCCGACGTATTCTACATATACCCTACTGTTTTCTTAGATAAAAAAGATCCTAATTGGAATGTTTCTATTGACAATGAAGAACAAATAAAACAAGCAACCAGGGTGACTCGTTTTCAAGGTTCTGCGTGGGCAGAAGCTGGAAGAATGTTTGTCCCCTTGTATTCGCAAGCCAACTTGCGAAGCTACACCTCACTTGAAACAGGCGGAAGAACGGCCCTTTTAAAGGCATATAAAGATGTCAAAGCTGCTTTTAGTTATTATCTTGAAAACCACAATAAAGGACGGCCAATTATTCTCGCGGGACACAGTCAAGGGTCAACACATGCCATGCTTTTACTTAAAGACTTTTTTGATGGAAAAGCGCTTCAAGATCAATTGATTTGTGCCTATCTACCTGGAATTGGAATAAACGAAGAAGAATACAAAAGTATTCGACTTTTAACAAACGAATTAGAAACTGGTGGTTTTGTAAGCTGGAACACCTTTAAAAGAAGGTATAAAACTAAAAAATACAAGAATTGGTATAAAGGCAAAGCAACAATAAACCCGGTTACATGGAACCGACAAGCATTAGCTAAAAGAGCAAAGCACAAAGGCTTTTTATTCTGGGATGACAAAATATACACCCAATCATTCCATACGCATGTTGCCGATGGAGCCGTTTGGATCAGCTTACCCCACGTTCCATTTCGCTCCCTAGCTTGGACGCTTAAGGATTACCATATTGGTGATGTAAATCTTTTCTGGAAGGACATACAGAGCAACGCCAAAAAACGGGTTGAAGCCTATCAGCAAAAAGATATGGCTAAATCCAAAAAGCTTTAAACTCTTTTAGAATTGAATTGTTGTTTTCTTGAGTTAAAGTATATTTGCAAAACGTTATAATTAACAATCTTTTTCATGAGCCCATTTACCAACCGACACATCGGACCCACTACTTCTGAAAAAAAATCCATGATGGATGCCATTGGCGTCTCTTCTATGGAAGAATTAATCAGTAAAACCGTTCCTTCCCAAATAAGAATTTCGGAAGAATTGAAGATCACAGATGCCATGAGTGAAAATGAATTCCTAATTCATATGTCCGCATTGGCAGCAAAGAATAAAGTCTTCAAATCATTTATAGGACTGGGTTATCATGAAACCATAACACCATCAGTTATTTTAAGAAACGTTCTTGAGAATCCAGGTTGGTATACAGCATATACGCCCTATCAGGCAGAAATATCTCAAGGAAGACTTGAAGCCCTTATGAATTTCCAAACAATGATTTTGGATTTGACAGGAATGGAGATTGCAAATGCTTCACTTTTAGATGAGGCCACTGCGGCGGCAGAAGCTATGCTTATGTTTTTTAATGGTCGCTCAAGAGCAGAACTTAAGGCAGGAAAGGTTAAGTTTCTTCTCGATGAAAATGCTTTGCCACAAACCATTGATGTAGTTAAAGGACGGGCGGTCAACCTCGGAATCGAACTAATTGTTGGGAACATTGACAAAACTGAAATTGACGCATCCTTTTTTGGCGCAATTCTTCAATACCCTGATGCAAATGGACATATCCCTGCATTAGAGAATAGAATCGAACGTTTGAAAGAACACCAACTTCATGTTGCTGTAGCAGCAGATTTATTAAGCCTGTCGTTATTAAAAGCACCTGGTCATTATGGCGCTGACGTTGTACTCGGTTCGTCTCAAAGATTTGGGGTGCCGATGGGATATGGAGGGCCTCATGCAGCATTCTTTGCAGCAAAAGAAAGTTACAAAAGAAACATGCCAGGTAGAATCATCGGTATTTCAAAAGATACGGATAACAATACAGCACTAAGAATGGCACTTCAGACGAGAGAGCAGCACATCAAAAGAGGGAAGGCAACCTCTAATATTTGCACTGCACAAGCCCTTCTTGCGGTTATGGCAAGTATGTATGGTGTTTATCATGGACCTGATGGAATAAAAAAAATAGCCAAACATGTGAATAGTTTAGCCAATGACTTGGCTTCAGGCTTAAAATCTATGGGTTATGAGCTTGGCTCTAAAAACTTCTTTGACACCGTCTGGATTAAAAATATAGATAGTCAGAAGCTGAAATCCATAGCAGAGAAGCACGAATTAAACTTCTATTATAAAAACAACAATGAGGTAACCATTAGTTTTGCCGAACCGCATACAACAGCGGATGTTCATACTTTATTGGGGATCTTCTCATCGTTTAGCCAAAAGGAATTTACTATCGAAAAAAATGCAATCTCATTATCAGATGCATACCTAAGAACAGATGCGGTACTGACCCAACCTATTTTCAATAGTTACCATTCTGAATCAAAGATGATGCGCTATTTGAAAAAACTGGAAAACAAGGACCTTTCTCTTGTTCACAGTATGATTCCATTAGGATCTTGTACAATGAAGCTCAATGCGGCGAGTGAATTAATCCCGATTACAAATTCATCCTTCAGTAATCTGCATCCATTTGCACCTGTAGATCAAGTAAAAGGATACCACGATATATTTGAAGAGTTAAGCAAAGCCCTTTGCGAATGCACAGGATTTGCAGGAATGTCTCTTCAACCTAATTCTGGAGCACAAGGTGAGTATGCTGGCTTGATGGTCATACGTGCCTACCAAGAATCTTTAGGAGAGCACCAGAGAAAAGTTATGATTATTCCATCTTCTGCGCATGGAACCAACCCTGCATCAGCTGTGATGGCTGGGTTTAAAGTAGTGGTAACAAGCTGTGACGAGAATGGAAATATCAATGTAGATGAACTTAAAAAAGTCGCTGAAGAAAATAAAGAAATCCTTGGAGGGTTGATGGTAACCTACCCCTCAACGCACGGTGTATTTGAAGAAGCAATCAAAGAGATTACAAGTATTATTCATAATAATGGAGGACAAGTTTATATGGATGGCGCCAACATGAATGCCCAGGTAGGTATTACGAACCCTGGCAATATTGGAGCTGATGTATGTCACCTGAACCTTCACAAAACTTTTGCGATACCTCACGGTGGTGGTGGTCCGGGAATGGGACCAATTGGCGTGGCTGCGCACCTCAAACCTTTCCTACCGGGCAGTACACTTATCGAGTCAGGAGGAGAAAATGCAATTCATGCAATTTCGGCAACACCTTACGGCAGTGCCTTGATCCTTCTAATATCATATGGATACATAAAAATGCTTGGAGCTAAAGGACTGCGAGAATCTACCGAAATGGCTATTCTCAATGCCAATTACATTGCTAAAAAATTAGAGGACCATTACCCAATTCTTTATAAAGGGAAAAATGGAACCGTTGCACATGAGATGATTTTGGATTGTAGAGATTTTAAAAAATCTGCAGAGGTAGAAGTAGCTGATATCGCTAAGCGCTTGATTGATTTTGGTTTCCATGCTCCTACGGTATCTTTTCCAGTAGCAGGAACCTTAATGATTGAACCTACAGAGTCAGAAGACTTGGATGAGCTCGACCGCTTTATTGAAGCCATGATTAAAATCAGAGAGGAGATTCGTGATATAGAAAACGGTCACTCCGATAAAGAAAACAACTTATTGAAAAATGCTCCGCACACTGCAAATTGCATCATCAATAAGAACTGGAACTTCCCATACTCCCCGCAAGAAGCAGCTTACCCTTTACCATACGTCGTTGAAAATAAATATTGGGTACCTGTACGACGCGTTGACAATGCTTTCGGAGACCGCAACTTGATTTGCGCTTGCCCGAGCGTTGAAAGTTATGTACATTTAGACTAAATGAAATTAGATATTCTTGCTTTTGGTGCCCATCCAGATGATGTTGAAATTTCTTCAGGTGCCACCCTATTAAAATACGCGAAAGCGGGTAAGTCAATTGGAATTATTGATCTTACAGAAGGAGAGTTGGGCACACGTGGATCCGTAGAGAAAAGATATGCAGAAGCACAGAAAGCTTCGGAGTTCTTGGGGCTAAAATCTAGAGAAAACCTTAACCTTGGAGATGGCTTTTTTGAGCACTCTAAAGAGAATCAGCTGAAAGTAATTGAATGTATCAGAAAATATCAGCCCGAAATTATTTTAGCCAATTCAATTCAAGACCGACATCCTGACCACGCAAAAGGGGCGAAATTAGTCGCTGAAGCGTCCTTTCTTTCTGGATTAAAGAAGATTGAAACAAAGATCAATGGAGTTCCACAAGAAGCACATCGTCCAAAAATACTTTTGCACTATATACAAGACTTTTACCTAACTCCAGATATAATATTGGACGTAAGCGATACAGGAGGTCAAAAAATAGATCTAATCAAGTGCTACGAAAGCCAATTTTTCAGCCCCAACTCAAGTGAGCCTGACACTCCTATTTCTGGTAAAGAATTTTTCAATTACATCGAAGGTAGAATGCTTAGCCTTGGTAGAGAGCTCGGAGTTACTTATGGAGAAGGTTATACAATCAACCGAACACTTGGAGTGAACGATTTATTTAACTTAAAATAGCATTCCTGCAAGCACTGAGGTAGACATACATGCTAGTGTTCCTCCAATCAATGCTAAAAGCCCCAGTTGAGCCAGCATAGACTTTTTATTGGGTACTAGTATTCCAATTCCTCCAACTTGAATTCCAATAGAAACAATATTTGCAAAACCACACAACACATAGGTCGCCATAATAATCGTTTTATTAGAGAGTTCATCTTGAATTTCTCCTAAATGGGGATAAGCTATGAATTCATTAATGATTGTCTTTTCACCGAGTAGCTGTCCAAAATACATAGCATCCTGCCACTCAACCCCCAAGATCCATGCGAGCGGTGACAGCAGATAACCAGAAATACTTTCAAAGCTCAAACGGTCATACATACCACCAGACTCTATAACCGCATTCAAAGTGGTCCAATCTCCTATTTTAAACACAAAATAATTAAGCATTGCTATCAAACTAGTGAACACCAAAAGCATCGCGCCTACATTAACGGCAAGCTTCAATCCATCGGTAGTTCCATTTGTGATGGCCTCTAGTGCATTGACCCCTATTTTATCTTTAGCTACATCTAAATCTTTATTGATTTTTTCGGTTTCTGGTAAGAGCATTTTTGCAAAAACAATTGCCGCTGGTGCAGACATCAATGAAGCTGTTAGCAGGTGCTTTGCATAAAACATTTCCATTACTGGATCACCCTTCCCTAAAATACCAACTACGGCTCCAAGCACTCCACCTGCAATTGTGGCCATTCCTCCAACCATTAAACAAAGCATTTCAGACTTTGTCATTCTTTCGAGATAAGGCTTTACAAGCAGAGGAGCTTCAGTCTGACCAACAAAAACATTGGCCGCTGCTGCTACACTTTCAGATCCTGAAATCCCCAAAATGCGATTCATAACCCAGGCCATTCTTTTAACGACAAACTGCAGCACACCAAAATAATACATCAAGCTAGAAAGAGCGGAAACAAAAACGACAGTAGGTAAAATCCAAAAAGCAAAATTCGCGAGCATTGGAGGCATTTCACCTGCCGATCCAAATAGGAATACGGCACCATCGTGAGAGAAATCGATCACCTTGGTAAAAGCTTTTGCCAACCAATCAAAAAGGCCACTAACAAAAGGTACTTTTAGGATGACTATTGCTAAAACAAGCTGAAGAATAGAACCCTTAACAACCAAGCTCCAATTAATATTTTTACGACTTCTACTCAAGAGAAAAGCTACCGCAAACAGGAAAAACATCCCTATCATACCTCGAAAAATCGAACCAAAGGGAAATGATGCGTCTTTAAAAGTACTGCCATAATCATGGTAAGAGAATCGCTTTCCATTTGAGATTAGGGTAAGCTTATTATCCGATTGGTATGAGATTGGAAAACCATTGCCTTGAATGACATTGGGAGTCCCATTATTTCTTTGTAAAACTTCATTTTCAGGGCTTAGGAAAAGACTATCATTGTTTACAGTCCATGTCCCTTTTGAATAAAGAGAAAGCTCTAGGTCGGTGTTTTCAAACACTCCCGATTTAAGAAGCTTTAAAACATTACCTGAACGGTAGTAAACCTCATCTTGAAAATTATTGTTATCGGAAGCAATTGCGAAGCTTGAAAGTGCAACACAACAATAAATACAAATTAGTATTCTATAGATCTCGTTTTTTAATCTCATCTCTTATTTTGGATGCAAGCTCGTAATCTTCATTTTCCAGAGCTTCCTGCAACTCTTGCTCTAATTCTTCCATCGAACTAGACGAATGGCCTGATGCAACTTCTTCCAACTCCAATGTGTCGTCCTGTCCTATCAATGAATCATTCTCGAAAGCATCTTCTTGATCTCTAGTTATTCCAGCATCCTCTAGGACATTCGAAAAGGTGTAAATTGGACTATTAAAACGAACACCTACTGCAATTGCATCTGAAGTTCGGGAATCAATTTCCGTTAGTACACCATCTTTCTCACAGATTAACTTGGCATAGAAGACACCCTCAACAAATTTGTAGATTAATACCTCCTTGATGACAACCTCAAAGGATACGCAAAACGACTTAATAAGATCATGCGTTAGAGGGCGATTCGGAATCATCTTTTCTAATTCAACGGCAATAGCTTGTGCTTCAAACCCACCTATAACAATAGGTAGTTTCCTATTCCCAGCAGCTTCGGACAAGGTTAAAACATACGAACCAGACTGTGTCTGACTGTATGCGATTCCTGATATTTCCAATCTAACTTTTTGCATATTCAAATCGATAAAGCTTAACTAAGATACGATTATTATGATGCTTTAAATTTCTTCAGAGCTTCATTCAGTCTAGGAACTACCTCAAAAGCATCTCCAACGACACCATAATCAGCGGCCTTGAAGAAAGGCGCCTCAGGATCCGTATTAACGACCACTATAACCTTTGAACCATTAACACCAGCCAAATGCTGTATCGCACCAGAAATACCGATTGCAATATATAAGTTCGGACGAATCGCAACACCTGTTTGTCCAACATGCTCATGATGAGGTCTCCATCCAATATCAGCAACAGGTCTAGAGCATGCCGTAGCTGCACCTAAAATCTGCGCTAAATCTTCAACCATACCCCAGTTTTCAGGCCCCTTTAATCCACGACCAGCAGATACAACAAGCTCTGCTTCCGGCAATGGAATTTCACCTTCCGGTTTTTTCGTAGAAAGAACCTTAATTAAAGCATTTCCTGCTTGCGTTGCAACTTCTTCAACGGCACAAGCAGTGCCTGTCTCCTCAGGAGGTAAACTATTTGGTAATAGCGAAATAATCTTACTCGATGAATTGACCTTGACCTTTCCAATAGCTTTACCCGAAAAAACATTTACATCAATACAGCCTTCTGCATCAGGAAGCGATATAGCTCCTTGAACCAAACCTGCCTTCATACTTACAGAAAGCATTGGGGCAATAGATTTACCATGAAGGTCATGTGAAAAAACAACTGTATTTACGCCATTTGATGACGCTACTTCAGCAATCATTCTGGTTACTTGCTGCTGGTCATCTCCACTTACACCACGGTCAACCAAGACCTTTGAAGCTCCATAAGAACCAATATGGGCAAGATCATCACTTGAAAGAGAACCATTGCTTAATGCAATAACATCTCCTAATTTCTTGGCATAAGTTACCGCTTCGAATGAAGCCTTAGAAATGCCATTTGTAGAATTTATATATACTAATATCATTTTCTTTAATTTAAGTTTAGATGACTTTTGCCTCACTATGCAATAGCGCAACAAGCTCATCCATATTTTCTGGATCAATTATTTTCACGGCAGACTTTTCTCCCGGCATTTCGTAAGAAACGAAAGAAGTTAAATCAGCTATATCTACTGCAGGTATTACATTAAGTGGCTTTGTTCTCGCAGCCATAATCCCTCTCATATTTGGTATTCTTTGCTCTGCCATTCCTTTTGCACAGCTGATTACTGCTGGAGCTTCAACTTCGATGACTTGAACACCACCAACAATCTCTCTTTCCACCGTTAAAGTCGTACCAGAGATCTCTAATTTTGAACCCAATGAAACAAACGGAATAGACAAGCCCTCAGCTATCATACCTCCTACTTGTGATCCATTATAATTAATTGTTTCTTTTCCTGTTAAAACAAGATCATAAGCATTGTCTTTTGCATAAGCGGCTATTTGCATTGCCACATAATAAGCATCCTTTGCTTCTGCATCAATTCGAACTGCCTCGTCTGCACCTATTGCAAGGGCTTTTCGGATGATCGCATCATCAGATCCCTGTCCTACATTAATAATTGTTACATGTCCACCAGTGCTTTCTTTTATCTCAAGAGCTCTAACCAATGCATACCATTCGTCATATGGATTTACCACAAACTGAACACCGTTCTCGTCAAACTTACTATTACCGTCGGTAAAAGCGATTTTAGACGTCGTGTCAGGAGCTTTACTAATACAAACTAATATTTTCATAAAGTAACTTTTTTTTATGTTGCAAAAATACTGAAATATCTCAGAGAATGAAAGTGAAACAATGCGAAATAAATAAGTATTAAATTGCTAGTAAAAGCAGAATAAAACTCAACAAAAAGGAAGAAAAGAAGGCAATTAAAGCAACTATTTTCAATTCCTGATCAAGGTCTTTAAGTGACTTTACCGAAAAAACACGCAACAAATGAGGTGCGAAAAAAAAAGTAGGCAACAACGCAACAAAAACAAGTGGATTCAAGCTTAAACTAAAAAACACACTCACCAACAACAGCCAACTAACCACTCCTAAAAGCAACAAAAAAGCATGATAATAAACCGCTTTTTGAAGTCCTAACTTCACCGCTACTGTATTTTTATTAGATACCTTGTCATTCTCAATGTCTCTCATATTATTCAAATTAAGTACGCCTGTACTCCATGCCCCAATCGAAATTGCAGGAAGAAGCGTCAGCCATTCAAATTCTAATCCATAAAGAGAAAACACCCCTAAAACACTTACGAAACCAAAAAAAAGAAACACCATGACATCGCCTAAACCAGCATAACCATAAGCGGATTTACCTACCGTGTATAAAATTGCTGCAAGAATACATGCGACAGCGAGAAAACCATAAAAGACAATCAGTTTATGGCTTAGATTAGGCAAACTAGCATAAATAAGCAATGCTGCAGACAGAACTGCCAGAAGCGCGCTAACTACAACACCAATTTTCATTTCCTTGATAGAGATCTCTCCAGATTGGACAGCTCGCAGAGGTCCTACACGATTTTCATTATCTGTTCCTTTTTGACTATCCCCTAAATCGTTGGCTAAATTTGAAAGAATTTGAAACAGAACGGTTGTCATCATGGCACCAAAAAAAATCTTGCCATCGAAATAACCTAGCCACCCCGCAAGGGCTGAACCTACTATAATTCCCGAGAGTGATAACGGAAGTGTTCTTAAACGCATTGCACCGATCCAAACTCCTAACTTCTTCATAAAGCAAAATTACAAATAAGAACAACGCGATTTCTTATGCTTGTTCAGTACAAATGCATATTTTTACGGTCCGAATCGGGATGTAGCTTAGTCCGGTTAAAGCGCGCGCCTGGGGGGCGCGAGACCGGTGGTTCGAATCCACTCATCCCGACTTCTTTGTAAAGTGCCGTTTTCACGGCACTTTTCATTTACTTAACTTGGTCATATAAAAGACCGTCAGAAAACATGAATAATCAAATTAAAAATCAGTCGCAAATTTTGCAAAAAATGGGAATTGAAAAACTCAACCCTATGCAAAATGAGGCCATTGAAACGATCAAAACCTCTAACGAGGTCCTTATTCTTTCACCGACAGGAACAGGAAAAACATTGGCTTTCTTGCTGCCTCTCATTGAACGTCTTGATCCGAGTTTAACTGAAACCCAATTACTCATCTTAGTTCCCGCCAGGGAGCTTGCGATTCAAATTGAGCAGGTCGTCCGTGATATGGGAACAGGTTACAAAGTCAATGCTGTATACGGTGGTCGATCAGGCTCTAAAGAAAAAATAGAATTGACACATGCCCCAACAATTCTTGTGGGAACACCTGGAAGAGTTGCAGACCATATCAGAAGGGAACGCATTACCCTTAGCGGAATAAAAAACCTTGTTATTGATGAATTTGACAAATCCCTTGAAATTGGTTTTGAAAAGGAAATGAAAGAAATTGTAGGCGCGCTGTATTCATTAGAACGCAAAATACTAACCTCTGCAACGCACAAGGATGTCGTTCCTGAATTTATGAAATTCAGTAATCCGGTCTCACTAGATTATTTAAATACCCCATCCTCTGCGCTAGATTTATCTTGGGTACATTCTCCAAATAACACGCTTGATACACTGCTAAACCTTTTAGAAAACCTAGGTGACAAAAGAGGTATTATCTTCTGTAATCTCAAAGATACCCTTGATGGTGTCTCGGAATTTTTAAATGAAAACAAAGTGGAACACACTTGCTTTTTCGGAGGGATGGAGCAAATCGATCGCGAGCGTAGTTTAATTCAATTCAGAAACTCAAGCCAACGCACATTATTGGCTACAGATTTGGCTGCTCGAGGTATCGACATACCTGGTCTCGATTATATCATTCATTATGAAATGCCTCAGCGCGAAGAAGAATTTACACACCGAAATGGTCGGACAGCGCGAATGAATTCGGATGGAGCGGCATATTGCATCAAAGGAAAGAACGACAAAATAGCAGACTATGCCCAAAAAATAAAAACCGAGACTATCACAGCAGGGACTGAAATTCCTACAAACAAATGGGAAACTTTATTTATTTCGGGAGGTAGAAAAGATAAAATATCAAAAGGAGATCTAGCTGGATTCCTTATAAAACAAGGGGGCCTTAAAAATGAAGAGCTCGGAGTTATAGAACTCAAAACAGACTGTGCTTTTGTAGCCGTATGGCATAGCAAAGCTGCAATGATTTGTAAGGAATTAAACAACGAACGCCTCAAAAAGAGAAAAGTACGCATCCATTCCATCAAATAAGGACACGCATTAAACATCAGACCTCAAAGCTTCTATGAACCTAATTAAGAAAATTACGATCTACTTTATGGGTGCCGCATACATTTATGTAGGTATCCGTCACTTTATTGATCCAAACTTCTTCTTGGCGATCATGCCGGACTACCTACCCTATCATTTGGAGGCAGTCTATATCAGTGGTCTATTTGAAATACTTTTTGGGGGGATGCTCTGCTTTAAAAAATCAAGATGGCTTGCGGGATGGGGACTGATTCTACTTCTTATTGCCGTTTTCCCGGCCAATGTTTATCTGGCGCAAAATGAAGCGGCGCAGCAAGCATTGAACATCAGTCAAACAATGGCGTTCATCAGATTACCTTTTCAGGCTTTATTTTTGGCTCTTGCCTATTGGCATACCAAATAATTCTATTTGCGAAGCTCATTATTGGTGCTAATCCCTAATTTTTTCGATAAATTTAATTTGTGAAACTTGAATACCATACCACATCAATTTCTTTTTCTGATTCTTTTCAAGTTGAAAGAAAAAAGATCAGCGATTTTCAAGTCAATTGGCACTCCCAAAAGGAATACGAATTACTCTATTTTATTAAAGGAGATGGCGTTCGAATCATAGGTGATCATATGGGGCGATTCAAGGATCAAGAATTGATCCTAATTGGGCCAGGGTTGCCACATTTTCTAAAAGCGGAAAAGAAGCTGACTAAAGCCGTAGATCTTATTTCAATTAAATTCGATAGTGCTCTTGGTGCGGGAGTATTATTTTCTCTGCCTGAATTGTCTGAAATCAATGATTTCATGGAAAGATCCAGAAGAGGGGTTCTTTTTTCATCAGCAACCTTAAAAAAGGTAAAAGAACAATTACTTCAAATTCCAAAAAACAAAAAAGCCGCTAAGGTTATTTCTTTGCTCGCTATTTTAGACCTACTCACAAAAGAAAGAGATTTTGAATACTTAGCTTCTGATTTTTTTTCCGTAAAGGAATCTTTGGAAAATAAGAGCCGGATTCTAAAAGTAATCCATTACATAGAAGAAAATCATTCGAGAAATATATCCTTAGAAGAATTGGCTAAAATATCACACATGACGAGCCATTCTTTTTGTAGATTTTTCAGAGAAAGAACGGGGAAAACAGCATTTCAATTCATTAGAGAATACCGAATAAACAAAGCATGTTACCTACTTATCAATACCCAGAAGAGTATTGCTGAAATATGTTTTAGCTCGGGATTCAACTCCTTATCTTCATTCAATAGAGTTTTTAAAGATCATAAAAAAGTTTCGGCAAGTCAATTTAAAGTTCAATACTTAACACTCCTTCAATAATTCAAGCAAACTTTAATAGAAATACTTTATATCAAGCCTCTAAGGGTTCTTTCAAACTAAAAACATCAATTTGAATCAACATAAAAAAGCCCCCCTGCAAGCAGGAGGGCTTCAATTCTAAATATTGGTTATTACTTAATAATAACAAACTTTTTCTTTAGCACACCTGATGGCGTGTTAAGATGTACATAGTAAATACCACTCTGAAGTGTTGTTACGCTATAGTCTAATTTATTAACCTCG
>CAJJCU010000141.1 GCA_905182775.1 uncultured Flavobacteriales bacterium | reverse complement strand
TTTACAAGGTTGGAAACTCCATTAATGAGACGGTATTCAAGTAGGTAATAATAAGTGGCTGGATTAACGGGTTTTCCTTTGTGGGTTCCGTCCCGTCCTTCATGTGGGTCAGTTGTTCTAAAAATCATTTGGCCGTAACGGTCAAATATTCTAAAATCAACCTCTATAATTGCTCCCCCTTCTGTAAAACCATTCGAGAAATCTTGATCAGAATCAACATTTGTCAATACGCGGAAAAAATCATTATTTCCATCTTCGTTCGGGGAAAAAGAATTTGGTAAAACGACCTGAATGGAATCTTGAAAAATAACTGAAACCAAAACCGTATCATAAGATACACAACCTTCAGGGGTAGCGTATGCAGCTACATAATAGGTGTCATAAAATGGAGTTACAATTAGAGAGTCGTTGCTGTCTGGTAGTAAACTATCTGACGGTACTCCACTTGGATACCATACCATTGTTCCTCCAGGCGGTGTTCCTGTTGCAAACAAATAGGCTTCTTGATACATGAATATCGTGGTGTCGTCTATTTCAACATAAGCTCCATTTAAGGTATCTGATAAAGAGGCTGTTACGGATGGCGTTTCGCCAACATTTACGGTTTGCGCAGTTTGGTTGTCTCCAAATGTATTAGATACGGTAAGCGTTATGGCAAATGTCCCAGGTGTATTAAAGCATACAGGACCGGGATTAGCACCATTGTAGGTTGCAGGTGTGCCATCTTGAAAGGTCCATTCGAAATTAATGGGGTTACCTGTAGAGTTGTTGGTTAAGGTAATACACTCACCTTGGCATAGCTGGTTGTCAGACATTGCGAAATTCGCAGTCGGAACCTGACTAAATGATAGCACGCTAGAGGAGATAAATATTAGGAAGGCAAAGAACCTCATAAGAGTTGAATTTTTTCGTAATAATTATACGAATGTAAGTAAAAAAGTTTCAATTATCTTCCTTGCTATCAAGAAAATGAAACCTCCCAAAGCTTTTTCACCTCGTTCATTTCTTTTACATCGTGAACTCGGAAAACAGAAGTATTTTTCGAGATTAGAAATGCATGTAAGATCGAGGAGCCGTTTAAGGCCTCCTGAGCCTCCTGGTCCAGTGTTTTATAGACCATAGATTTCCTAGACACCCCAATAAGTATGGGTGTTTCTAGTATTTGTAGGAGTTCGAAATATTTTACAATATCATAATTTTGACTGATGTTTTTTGAAAAACCGAAACCAGGATCTATGATGATATCATTGATTCCCATTTTATTTAGCTCGGAAATTTTCTGAGAAAAAAAACGAATCACTTCTTTAATGGTGTTTTTTGATTTGTCCATAACGCCATTATTGATACTTGAGTCTATATTGTGCGTTAAAATATAGGGGCATCCATTTTTAGCAACAGTATCTAAGAGATGGTTGTCATTGAACCCCCCACTAACATCATTTACGATATCCGCACCATATTTAATTGCTTGTTGAGCAACTTCGTTTCTTACGGTATCTATCGAAATAAGAACTTCCGGGAAGTTCTTTCTAATCGATTTTAATGCAGGAAGGATTCTTTTTAGCTCTTCTTTAGCTGAAGGCAGAACTGAATTAGGCTTCGTAGAACTCCCTCCTAGATCAATTATATCTGCTCCATTATTGATGAAGCCGGCTACCTTTTTTAATAGATCAGACGCTCTTATTTTAGCATCATTTTCATAGAAAGAATCTGGACTTAGATTAATAATTCCCATTATCTTTGGTGTATCAAAATGGAACAAAGTCCCTTTGATATTTATAGATTTAGGAAGCGGATTAATTATATCTGTATACATAATAGAATGGAAAAAACAACGCAGCAGTACACAAAAGTAATGAATGTTTGTAGAGAAATATTTACAAAGAAGACATTTGATTACGGAACCTCATGGAGGATACTTAGACCAAGCTCCCTTACGGATCAGATTTTCATCAAAGCGAACAGGATCAGAACGATTCAAGACACGGGCGAAAATAGAGTAGGAGAGAGCTTTGAAGATGCGTTCTCTTCTGTTGTTAACTATTGTGTCATGGCTATTATTCAGGGAAGGCATAAGTTTGACATGCAGGAAGATGAACTTTCAGCAGACTTGGCTACAGAATGGTATGATGGCGTTAGAAAAGAAGCATTTGAGTTGATGGAAAGCAAGAACCATGATTATGGAGAGGCTTGGAGAGACATGCGTATTAGTTCTCTCACTGATTTGATTTTGGCGAAAGTTTTACGAATCAAAAACATTGAAGACAACAAAGGGCAGACTAAAGTAAGTGAGGGTGTCGAGGGGAATTATTTTGACATGCTAAACTATTCTGTTTTTGCTTTAATTCATCTGAATGAGGAAGGTTAAAGTTCTGTTAAGAATGAATTTACTAGAGTTATTTCAATTATTTTTAAAATAAAAAAATGAAAAAGTTAAATAATAAACATCTCGCTTGGGGAATACGAATCATCGTTTCTATTCTTTTTATTCTTTCCGCAGTCGCCAAGTTATACCCATCGCCTTTAATGGGGATTTCTTCTTTTGAAGCCAAGTATTTAGGTGCGATTGGAATCGATGGAGACTTGTCAAAGATTGTTTCTCGTTTTCTGATTGGTGTTGAATTTTCATTAGGGATTTTAATTTTACTTCCATTTTACCTCAAGAAATTGGTGATTCCTGCGACCATTTTTTTATTGAGTGCCTTCTCTATTCATCTTTTTGTTCAGGTTCTTGGCGGAGATGCGAGCAATTGCGGATGCTTTGGAGAACTGATCCCAATGACACCTTTACAAGCACTTGTAAAAAACATACTATCCATTGGGCTTTTAGCCTTATGCTTAACGGTTTTAAGGTCTGAATTAGAGGATCGAAATAATATCCATCCGGTTGCTTACACGGGTTTAATTATTGGCTTGTTTATGTTTGTTCTTTTACCCCAAGGTTCAAATAGTTTTTCAGGTGAGGATTTAAAAGCGGATGAATCTATTTATTCAAAATATTATCCAAATATTTCAAAAGGGAATAAGATAATATGCTTTTTTTCTCCTACTTGTGAGCATTGTATGGCAACGGGGAAAGAGTTACACGAACTAACTGAAAAATACCCCGGACTCATGCCCGAGATTAAAATCTTATTCATGGATGAGTCAGATAATGGTTCCAAAGATGAGATTGCTGCCTTTTTTAAATTCGTTGGAAAGCCTTCGGATTATAAAGTCCTTTCCATAGAGGAGTTTATTCCTATATTTTGGGGGAATAAAAATTTCCCAGGTGTTCGGTATTCTTCTCATGGTGCGGAAAGAATATTTTTTGATGGTACTGAGGATAATGAATTTAATGCGAGTCGTTTACTTAAAGAGATCAGGAGGGAGAATTAATGCGAAAAAAGATTGTAGCTGGGAATTGGAAAATGAATTTAGACCGTGATGAGTCAAAGCAATTATTTTCAAATATCATATCTATTAAGACCTCGGATAATGGTCCTTTAGCGCTTGTTTTTCCACCTAGTATTTACTTGGCGGATTTTGTAAAATTAAATAATGGCAACGTGAGTATTGGTGCCCAGAACTTCCATCATGCAGATAAAGGAGCCTTCACGGGTGAAGTTAGTGCGGGACAGCTTAAGTCTATCGGGTGTGAGTATGTTTTAGTAGGCCATAGTGAGCGACGTACTTTGTTTATGGAAGATGACCAAGTTTTATTATTAAAGATACGGGCGGCCTTAGAAAATGAGCTGCAGGTGATTTATTGTTGTGGTGAATCTTTAGAAGAAAGAGAACAGGGGCAGTTTATAAATAAAATACGCAGTCAGGTAAATCTATTAAAAACCTTTTCTACTGAAGAAATGAAATCTATTTCTATTGCTTATGAGCCGATTTGGGCTATTGGTACTGGAAAAACGGCCTCACCCAAGCAGGCAGCCGAAATGCATGACTTGATTAGAGAAGAAATAAACGTTTTATTTGGTGCGGAAACCTCAGAGAACACAAGTATTCTATACGGCGGGAGCTGTTCTCCTAAAAATGCGCATGAATTATTTATGTGTAAGAATATTGATGGAGGATTGATTGGGGGAGCTTCATTGGATGCGAACTCTTTTCATTCTATTATATCTGCTTGTCAATGATTTATTATCAATTTGAAATAGGACTCACTCCTTTTGAGCCGTGGTCTGAGATCCTTACGGCGCATTTAGGTGAGATTTCATTTGAAGGTTTTTATGAAAAAAACCATTTATTGTATGCCTTCATAGCGAAGGATAATTATTCGAAAGAGGACTTTGACAGGATTGTAGAGGTGCTAAAAGAGTCGGTTGAAGTAACGGTTTCATTTAAGGAGATACCTCATCAAAATTGGAATGCAGCTTGGGAATCAAATTTTGACCCAGTATTTATTGAAAATGAATTGGCGATAATCGCACCATTTCATGCCTTGGACGAAAAATTTAAACGGACCATTGTTATTGAGCCTAAAATGTCTTTTGGGACAGGGCACCATCAAACCACTTATTTGATGTGTAAAGCCATCTTGGAAACAACCCTGAATAAAAAGAAAATTCTGGATATGGGTTCTGGAACAGGTGTCTTGGCTATTCTTTGTGAAATGCGAGGCGCGAGTCAAGTAACTGCAATAGATATAGAGCCTTGGTCTGTAGAGAATTGTGCTAAAAACGCTTCAGAAAACAATTGCAATAAGATCATTTCCTTATTGGGTGATGTGGATTTAATTCAGGCACAATCATTTGACTTCATTTTCGCCAATATAAATAAGAATATTCTTTTGTCGCACATGGCACAATATGTGAAAAGTTTAAATCAAAATGGTTTCTTATATTTAAGTGGTTTTTTCAATTCTGATGCAAAAGATATTCGTCTAGCGGCAGAATCATTAGGCCTTACTTTTGTGCGGAAAGAGGAACGAGAAAGTTGGTGCATGCTTGTGTTTAAAAAATAACATTGATGAGAATTGTTTTGATCTGTTTGGCTTGGCTTTTTACGATGACTGTTTATGCCCAAAAGTTTTCCAATGACAAAGAGAAATTTGTTAAAGAACTGACCAAAACCATCCCTCAAGAATCTTTTCACAAATACCTCAAGAAAGAGTTTCTTCCATTTTTATTAAAGAATGGCCTTGGTTCGTCTGAGTTTGAGCGTTTGACTAAGCAATGTAATTATCTTTTTGATGGTAATTTCACCTATCAAGAAATTGTTGATATTGTTCATATTACTCGGGATCAAAAGAAGAAAATATTTACCAAATCTTTCGTTGACAAATGGCAGGATCTCTATAGTGAATGCATATCAGAAGGTGATGTTCAGAAAACGGTTCAGTTTATCTTTTTCTCAAAGAATTTATTCTCTGAAAACTCTTTTTTCAATGGAGACAACCACAAGTGGGTTTTCAATACGGGAACTCCAAAATGGGAGTTTACCAAAAAAACCAATCGGATTAGACTAACGAACACTGACTTAAAATGCTTGGTTTACCAATCTGGTCCTGTGGATAGTATTGTCATTGAAAAAACCTCTGGTTATTTTGACTTATCTAAAAACCGATGGTATGGAAGAGGCGGTTTAATTACATGGGAAAAAGTCAGTTTCCCAAGGGAAGAAACCTTTGCAAAGATTCGTGGCTATAATATCAATACTAAAGAGTCAGTATTAAAGGTCGATACGGTTGCATTAACTACGCCTTATTTTAAAGAACCTGTACTTGGGCGCTTGAAGGATAAGACCTTATTCAATTTAAAAGTTGGTGAGTCGAGCCCTATTTTTAATTCTTTCGAAAAACGATTGAAGATTGAAGGACTAAAGGACCAATTGAATTATGATGGAGGATTTAGCTTACAAGGTTCTGATTTTATAGGAATTGGTGAACCTGGAAAACTTGCGAAAGTTGTTCTTTTATACGATAATAAGCCACTTTTTGAGATTAGATCATTACGTTTTTTAATGAACCCAAAACAAATTATTGCTAGAGATGCGGATGTCAGTATGTATTATGCCAATGGAGATTCTCTATATACTTCTAAAGGTTTATTTTATTGGGACGAAGAAAAAAAGGAGCTTCGAGTAACGGCGAATAAAAAGGGGTCAAACCTGCTGCCCTTTTCAGATAGCTTCTTTAAGCTTTTTATTAAAGTTCCCTTATTGTCCTGGACGCTCAATAGCCCTTTCCCTATGTTTACCTATGAAGTAGGTACAGCACAAGAACAGAAATATGCCTTCATAGAATCCTGGGACTATTTCAATCAACGTGTTTTTCAGAAATACGCTGGTATTGGAAGTGTTAATCCATTAATGGAAATCGCCAATTTGAGTATTGAGGAAGAGACGATGGTTCTTCCAGTAGGTAAGGTAGCGAGTGCATTACGCAAAACGATCAGCCAATGTAAATCGCAGTTGATTGATATTTCTAGTGCAGGTTTTATTCAGTATAAGTCTACAGATAACGAGGTCATCGTTGAGCAAAAGCTATTGAATTTTGCACTTTCCTCGCTAGGACAAAAAGATTATGACGAGCTCAGTATGGTGTGTGATTTAAGGCCAAAGGTATTAAAGGCTTCAAAGGCTCAAATTGACAACAGCCCGTATTTAAAAAATAAGGAACGCAAATTTCAGGAGGTAACACGTCGAAGAACTTTACAACCCTGTTATGCCTATATAGATATAAATAGCAAAGAGATATTTCTTAACGAGGTAGAGTCTGTGCGTCTATCAACAAAGCAGAAGACTTCGTTTTATCCGGATTCATCCTATGTAAGAATGAGTGCCAATAGAGATATGAAAATTTCTGGTTGGCTTGAATCGGGAAAGTTTTTAACGCACTCGATTGAGTCAACATTCGATTACAATTCATTCAGTGTTCAATTTGATAGTACGGACCAAGCGTATTTAAGCGTTGATCCTCTTGACCCCAAAGATGGCAAGAAGAGAATTGATATGGTAAGTTCATTTTCTGCTTTTCAAGGAACGTTATTTATAGATGACTCCCTAGTTCGCTCAGGGCGGAATGCCTATAATAGCGAATATCCTTTTCTCGATGTTAAAAATAATTTACGTGTGCTTTATAGCGCGAATGACATCGTAAATGGAGCCTATGATAGTACAAGGTTTTATTATGTTTTAGATCCCTTTGTGTTAGATAGTTTAGATGACTTTGATGAAAAGGAGCTAAGCTTAGAAGGAAAGCTTGTGTCTGATGGTATTTTCCCTGAATTGATTGAACCCCTCAGGATTATGGATGATTATTCATTTGGATTTTCAACTGAAGCACCAGAATCAGGTTATCCATTTTATGAAACGGAATCCGTTTATAAGAATAAGATCGTTCT
>CAJJCU010000140.1 GCA_905182775.1 uncultured Flavobacteriales bacterium | reverse complement strand
TTCACTGCTTTCAGTTTTACCCATGATTTGAGTGAGCGAAGCACACCAGAAAGGAGCCAAAAGGAAAATTGAAATAAGAATTTTCATTCCATGTATTTATTTAATGAGGGCAAGAATCAAACCAATTTTTCAGGGTGCGAAACAAATGCATCAATAGAACCATTGGACTTGAATATTTCACGTACGATTGAGGCATTGATCGCACTGACATGATCTTCAGATATAAAAAACACAGTTTCAATTTTGTCCAAAGTGAAATTCATGGCTGCAATAGACTTTTCATATTCGAAATCAATGGAGTTTCTCAATCCTCTTACTATATGATTAGACTTGTTTTTTATACAAAAACTAGTTGTCAAGCCCTCATAACTGGCCACCTTTACGCGAGGCTCATTGCTGTAGATTAATTCTATATGCTCAATTCTTTTTGACAATTCGAATAAGTAGGCCTTTGAGGTGTTTACACCGATTCCAATAATAACCTCATCAAAAACTTCGAGTGCTTTTTTCACGATGTATTCATGTCCTTTTGTGAAAGGGTCGAATGAGCCAGGAAATACTGCTATTTTAGTCATTGTTCAAATCAAAGTTAAAAAAACTAAAATATACATGGCCAAAAGGTTTTGTCTTTTGAAATCCCTGAATATTGGTCAAAGATGTTTTTTTCCCATGTTCAATAACAAGTGTCCCATCAGTTCTTAGAATCTCATGATTTTTAATTAGACCGATTAATTGATCATATTTACCAAAGTCATAAGGTGGATCTGCAAAAATAAAATTAAAATCTCCTTTAACTTTTTGGATGTATTTTAAGGCATCCATCTGAACAATGGTATGGCTATCAGAAAGGTCATGTTCCTTGCTAGAATGTCTAATGTATTTACAGGATTGAAAACTATTATCTACACTAGTCAACTTTGGAACTCCTCTGGATATGAATTCAAATGAGATACTTCCCAATCCTGAAAAAAGGTCTAGTACCTCAAGTTCTTCTAAGTCTAATGTGTTTTCTAGAATATTGAAAAGCCCTTCTTTGGCATAATCCGTTGTTGGTCTTGAGCTAAAGGATTTTAATTTCTTGAACCGCATTCCTTTTAAAGAGCCTCTAATAATTCTCACGCTAGAAAGTTTATGAGTTCTATTTCTGAAAATGTATTTAACTCGAGTTTACTCAAGGTTTCAACTTTACTAAAAAGTACGGTTGCTTCTGCTCCTTGTTTTTCTGTTCCGTATAGAACAATTGATTTTGCTTTTATAGGGAGTTTGTTTAAATGTGCGATTAAAAAATAAATAACATCAGTTACTGTATTGTATTCAATCGTGTTAAATGAATGAAGTTTCTGATTTTGTAATTTGATGAGGTCAAAAGAGTTTTGCTTAAGCACAATATGTACGTCGTTTTTACTTTCTTTTAAAGCTTTGTCAAGATATATTTTAGAGCTATTAGATATGGGTATTTGCGGGAGGTTTTTCTCGCAAAATGAAGTAAACCAATTCAAACGCGAACTAATAAAATATGCATTGATAGATTCTAATTTCTCATCGACAATTCCTTTATCGGAATCAAGATCAATATAGTTCAGTTTTAGATATGCTTCCTTTCGACTTGGATTGTATATTTCATTTGGAACAAGAATGCCTTCTGAGGTGTCAACAATGATCTGGTCAATATCAATTCCTTTCTGGATGACGCTGGACTGAATAAGATGGTTTATACGATCTTCAACAAATTTATTATAGCTGTCGACTCTAAAAGGTTCAATCAAATTTACGCCTGAGGATGTATCCTTAATAAGGATTTTTTTCTCATTGAAAAAGAGCAGCGCAGTGGACATCGTTTTATTGTACCTCCCACGATCCGGAAAGATCGTTATTGTCTAGCTTTCCAAAGAACATGGTTTCTTTCTTCGGTGCGTCTTTTATTGCCGTTAGGGGGAGTGTTCCTTTTATAAGGACCGTAGATAATGTATCTGAGCCAATGACAACAGTAGCCGTATCAATTTTCCAAGAATCTTTTTTCTCGGTAAAAGGAATGAATTTCAATGCTTCTGCAACAAATTCTCCATAACCATTATCAAAACGCTCTTTCATATAACTCCTGTTTTTTGTGAAAGTCGTTTCGATAAAAGAAACATTAACGGTATCTCTTCTAAATGTAGTCAACTCAAAAGGACAAATTGGAGATTTTGATAAATAGTAGGCATCCATCTCATTCATCTTATTGTCAATCGCTTGGCCTTTTTTGTAAAGATTGAATTTCACTAAGTAGTCTCTTTCTTTTTCAGTTATTTTCCTACTTGGTACAGATCCTTCTGCATCAAGAATGGCGATACTGTCTTCTTTTATGAATTTAACTAGTGTATTCCAGTCAGGAGCATAAACCTTGTTTTTTACTAAATATGCTTTTTGAGCGGTTTGTGCATCTTTCAGGTTTCTTATTGACAATCCTTTACATGCTTTATAATCCTTTTGGTGTTCTACCGTTTCTGAAACGGAACCAAAGGTGAAAAAGAGCACAATAATAGCTACACCTAGTGAGACAAATCCTATGATCCTAGTCAAGGAAGGAGAAATCTTTCCCGAAACATTTAAAGCAGAAACGCCAGCGCTTAAAAGGATGACAATTGCTGCAAAAATGAATTCTAATGACTGGTTTTTCATCAAGCCAGTGAGTAGTAATAAAAATCCGATAAGTCCAAAAAGAAAGGGGACTGAATATTTTTTAATAAGTAAAGCGATATTTAGCATAACAAATCTTGTAATTTAACAGTTACAAATCTACAATTTTTAATTTTACTGTGACCATCACAGTTGTAAATTTTGGTTTGAATAAATAGGATCAATAAATGAAACAAAATAAAGTTCTTGAAAATGTGATTTCTTTGAGTGAGATTGATTTATCTCAAGATCAAATTGCCGCTTTATATTTATTCGAAGATTTTTTAGAGAAGGACCCTAGTGATGGCTTGTCCATCTTCATTCTTTCTGGTTACGCAGGTACGGGAAAGTCAACTTTAACCTCTCTTTTGAATAAGAGTTTAAAAGGTTTTAAAGTGAATACAAGACTTGCTGCACCAACAGGTAGGGCAGCAAAGGTACTTTCTGTCTATGCAAAACAAAAGGCCCAAACCATTCACAAGGAGATTTATTTCGGAGGCAATGCTTTAGAAAAACAAGTCAAGCTAAAAACGGTTAAAAATAAGCATCGAAACACCATCTTTTTTATCGATGAGGCTTCTATGATTTCTTCAGGTGTTCATGGCGATAATGACATCTTATTTGATTTAATCTCTTACGTCAAGGAGGGCTATAAATGTAAGCTTGTTTTTATTGGAGATGCAGGACAGCTTCCACCTGTAGGTCAAGATTCTTCCCCAGCTTTGGATGCAGATTTTCTTGAATCTACTTTTATGAATGTGTCTGTATATGCGGCTCAATTGAAACAAATCTTTCGAACTAGAGAATCATCATCAATTATTTCTAATGCGACCTACATCAGAAACAAGGCTGTATTCGAACCTCCATTTATCATTGACTTAGATACCAATACCCAGTCTTTAAAAGGATATGAAGTCCATGAGCGCATTGAGGAGAGTATTCATTCCAAGGGCAATGAAAATGTAGTCGTTCTTACTTTATCAAATAAACAAGCCAATCGATGGAATAGCGGTATTCGAAAAAGTATTCATTTCCGAGAAGAAATCCTAGAATCTGGAGAGTCATTGATGGTTATTCGCAATAATTATTTCTGGATTTCCGCTACCTCTGCCTTAGGCTTTTTAGCCAATGGTGAGAATGTTCGAGTAGAGCGGCTTATCAAAGAGGAAACTTTATATGGATTTGATTTTGCAAAAGTTTTAATTTCTTTCCCGAACTACCCTGATGAGGAATATAAAGAGGTTCTTGTGATGAAGGACACTCTTTTAATAGACGGAGCAACTTTAAGCAGAGATAAGATGAAAGAGCTCTTTTTTGAAATTGAAAAAGACTATTGGCATATCAGTTCAAAATCGAAGCGTTACCAGGAGATCCTAATGAATCCTTATTTTAATGCGCTTCATGTTAAATATGCAAATGCATTAACAGTACATAAATCTCAAGGGGGGCAGTGGGCCGATGTTTTTATAGACGGCTCCTATATACCTGAGCAAATGAAAGACAGCTCTTATTTGAGGTGGCTATATACTGCTGCTACTAGGGCTAAAGAAAATCTTTACCTTGTTAATTTCCCTGAAGAATTTTTTCTTCATTAATCAGTATGATAAAAAAAGCATCTGCATAGGTGTTATTCTGCATTAAAAAAATAATTTTGTCCCGCAATGAAATTTATTACTGAGAAAAACTTTGTGAAGTGCTCACTTGTGGTAGGTGTTCTGTTAGTAGGACTTACCTCTTTTTTAGGATACCAAACGACCCAGCTTCAATTTGATTACGATTTTGAGAAGTTTTTCCCTGCTGAAGATAAGGATGCAGATTATTTTTACCAGCATCGGGAGAAATTCGAATACGATAACAATTTTATTCTCATTGCACTCGAAGACAAGGGGGGCATTTTTTCTATTCCATTTATGGAGCGTGTTGATTCGCTCACCAAGCGGCTTGAGGATAATATTCCCTATGTAACCGGAGTGCGTTCAATTACGAATCAAAATGAGGTATCTCTTTTCGGGATCAATAATGCGGTTCAAAGACCTTATGTTGAATTGGAAATGTGGAGGGATTCAAGTTCACAGTTTATAGCCAAGGATTCTGCGAGGATTTTTAATAGCAAAGAGCTCATTAATACCTTGGTATCCCGTGATGGAAAATCTGTTTGTATCTTCCTAAAGCATGATAATGGTTTGTCTGTAAAGAAAAGTGATGTCCTTGTTAGGGAGGTTAAAGCACGGATCAGTGGATTTGATTTTGACGGTGTCCATCTTGCTGGAACAACCGTAGGTCAGCGATACTATATTGAAAAAATGAATTCAGAGCTCTTGTTTTTTATGGCTTTAAGTGCTGTTTTAGTGGTTCTTTTTCTATTTATTGCTTTTCGATCTGGTTGGGGGATTTTATTACCTCAAGTTGTCATATTCTCAACGCTCGTATGGGTAATAGGAGGGATGGGGCTATTTAACACTCCTATGAATATTTTATTGACAACCTTGCCTTCAATTATGTTTGTCGTTGCCATGTCAGATGTCATCCATTTGGTTTCTAGATACATGGATGCGCTGAGAGAAGGGTTGTCAAAATTTGAGTCGATAAGAACGACTCTTAGAGAGGTAGGTTTCTCTACCTTTTTAACCTCATTGACGACTTCAATAGGTTTCTTTTCATTGTATTTTATTAATGTGCAGCCCGTCAAGATGTTCGGTTTGATTATTGGAATAGGGGTGCTGCTTGCTTTTTTTCTTTCCATTCTTTTCTTGCCAATCCTGTTTTATTATTTTCCTTCGCCAAAGATTATAGAAAAGAAAAGAGAGACGCTTTGGGGCAGGTTTTTACCAAAGGCTTATGATTGGATTTTGAGTCATAAAAAAACGGTTTGGATTTCATCGGCTATTTTCATAGGGTTGTCCATTTTTGGTATGACTTTACTGAAAGCCGATAACCTTCTAATGGATGATCTTAAGGAGACAGATCCAATTAAATCAGATTTCTATTATTTTGACCAGCATTATGGCGGTTATAGACCTTTTGAACTTGCCGTTACTGTTCGTGATAGCAGCTCAAATGCATGGTCTTTAAATGTCCTTCGTGAGCTTGAAGAGGTTGAGGTCTATTTGGAAGACACTATGGGGATCGAGCTTAAAACCTCTCTTGTTCAATCTGTTAAAGTCTTGAATCGTTCGTCTCACTTTGGAAATGCAGCCTATTTTAAGCTACCGAACAAGACCAGGGATGTGAAAAGGTTTAGAAGATTTCTAAAGCTCGCAGAGAAAGGAAAACTTCTACCTTTGTTTTTAGACTCTACCGAACGGCTTACCCGTATTCAAGGTACTATTTCTGATTTAGGAAATAATATTATCACAGCAAGAACGGTGCGCTTTCAAGAATACTTGGAAAAAAGGGATTTTAAAAACATAGCGGTGAGGGTAACGGGATCTGCCTATTTGTTGGATAAAAACATTCGTTATTTATCAAATAGTTTGATTTATGGTTTGCTGCTCTCCATCGGAGTCGTTTCGATTATTATGGGATTCGTTTTTAAATCTTTTCGAATGGTTCTCATTAGCTTATTACCCAATACGATTCCGTTGATTTTTATTGCGGCTATAATGGGTTATTTAGGCATTGAGGTCAAAGTGAGCACCTCCATTATTTTTACAATTGCCTTTGGAATTGCTGTAGATGATACGATTCATTTACTTGGGAAATTTAAGTTTGAATTAATGAAAGGCAAGTCTGTCAATGATGCGCTTAGGCATTCTTTTATAGTTACAGGTAAAGCAATGATCTTAACGACCTTGGTCTTGTGTAGTGGTTTCCTTTTACTCTTATTTTCGACCTTTATGGGCACCTTTAATATGGGTCTATTATTAGGTATTACTCTATTTGTAGCCTTGATCCTCGATTTAACTTTACTGCCTCTTTTAATTCTAGCTTTCTACAAGGAGCCATCGCAAGCCCAAGATTGAATGGCTGTTGATTGCAGGTGATTTGGTTTGTTTAAAACACGAAGCTTATACTTTGGAAAAAAGGTTCTGTGGACTACCGGTAATTTTTGATTGAATATTTTCTCCTCCCTATTAATGGTTAAGGTGATGTCTGCAATATTGAAATAGCGAAGCCAGTTTTCCAAGTTGCCATCAACGCTCATTTGGTTGATTCCAATGATTTGATCTCCATTACGAAGACCACACATATCCGATGGGGAGCCTAGCGCCATGCTTTGAATGCGGTACTTTCCTTTTTCAGGTGTTAGTTTGATTCCAAATGCAGATTCTGTGAGGAGCGAGGAGTCTTTTATCTCCATTTCTAAGCCAAAATATTTAAGTGCATCTTGCAGAATGGGTTCGTAGGAATGGACTCCATTAAAGTAGTTGTTAAAAAAGTTTTGAAAAGAGATCCCTGCCGTACTTTCAAGAATTCGTTGGTAATCGGCTTCGTCAAAACCCACATCCTTTATAGAAGCATCTTGGTACATTCTTTTGAGAACCTCTTCTATTCCATAATTGTTTTTCGTTGCCTTTCGGATCATATAATCCGTTACAAAGGCTAATAAACAGCCTTCAACATAAATTGAAAGCTTTCTTCCTGGAGCCCCAATAATATAACCATCTAGCCATGTGTCAAATGAAGAATCCCCAACAGAAGTGTTAAATCGGGCTGGATTGTCAAAATGTCTTTGAAATTGTTGTTCTAGCTCTTTGAGGTATTCATTGAGCGTAAAAACCCCACTCTTTAAAAGATATAAGTCTCCCATGTACGTTGTGACACCTTCGTAGATGTAACCGAGGCGAGAGTAGTTCTCTTCTCTAAATCGATAAGGAAGCATTTCTTTAGGACGGATGGTTTTTATATTCCAAACATGGTAAAGTTCATGCGAAGACACACCTAGTAGCTCTGGGTAGAGCCTTCCAAATACGTCGTAGCAAGGCCCTAAGGCGATTACAGTGCTATTTGTATGTTCCACGCCATGGTAGGCTTTAAAAGGAGGCGTATGAATTAAAAAATGAAATTCTTTAGATGGGAATTCACCAAAATCTTCAAGCTGCTTTTTTGAAAATCTCTCAAAATCATTTAACAAGCGTTCCCATGGGATGTCTTTGAGGTCATTGAACCAGATAATGAATTTAGTATTTCCGATCGTGTAGCTTTGATGTACTAGCTTTTTCGAGCAAATAAAAGGGGAGTCGTATAGGGCTTCAAAGGAGGGGGCTTTGAGTAAAAGACCTTTTTTTTCAAGACTAGAAGCAATTTTCCAATTTTCTGGAATAGCTAACTGAAGATCAACTGGCGCGTCAAAAGATTCATTTGTATAAAGCAAGCAGTTAACTGGATTTACGTATAACAAGTCTTCACTAACGTAGGTAGATCCTGCATTGAGGTCTTTACTATAGTATTGGTAATTTATTTCGAGGGTCTTTGCATTTTCACAATCAATGATCCAAGAGTCTTTTGAGCTTTTTTGAAAAGGAACACACTCGTTTGCTTCATTAAATATTTTAAGCCCCTTAATGTTCTT
Organism: uncultured Flavobacteriales bacterium; assembly: GCA_905182775.1. GTDB lineage: Bacteria > Bacteroidota > Bacteroidia > Flavobacteriales_D > Crocinitomicaceae > UBA952. Next base: position 5,611 of record CAJJCU010000140.1, on the reverse strand, counting down.
AGCAAAATTTGCAATTTCATAGCGACCTGGTCTCCAAGAGGGGAGGAATACTTCAACTTGGTCAGATGCAACATCAAAAGAACATGCGATATGTAAATACTGCTCGTGTGGCTTTGGTATTGATAAGGTATAATGAATACGCGGTTCGTTCTGTTTTTTAGGCATACATTTCCTCTCTTAAGCTAATGACTTTAGCATCTCGAAGATAGTCATCGTAACGCATCATTTTATCAATAGTTCCATTTGGTGTGATTTCAACAATTCTATTCGCTACCGTATTGACAAGCTCATGGTCATGAGAAGTGAATAGCAGTGTACCTCTGAATTCTGCCATTGCATTGTTTAACGCCGTAATAGATTCAAGGTCAAGGTGGTTTGTTGGTTCATCCATTAGAATTAAATTTCCTTTTGCAAGCATCATTTTGGATAGCATACATCGGACCTTTTCTCCTCCAGATAATACTGTTGCAGATTTCATTGCCTCCTCGCCAGTGAAGAGCATTCGTCCTAAAAAGGTTCTTAAGTAGACATCTTCTTTCTCTTCATCAGTTTGTGCAAATTGTCTTAACCAATCGATCAATGATTCTTTGCTTGCGAAATAATTCGAGTTGTCATTTGGTAGGTAGGCACTTTTAATTGTAGTACCAAATGTGAACTCTCCTTGGTCGGCTTTTGAAGAACCATTCAAAATCTGAAATAGGGCTGTAATAGCGATTGAATTTTTTGATACAAATGCAATTCGATCTCCTTTATTAACGATTAAGTTAATATTACTAAAGAGCACTCCATCTGCCGCTTTTTTGCTCAACCCTGAAAGGGATAATATTTGATTTCCTGCATCTCTTTCCTGATGGAATGTAATTCCAGGATATTTTCTAGAAGAGGGCTGAATCTCAGTAAGGTCTAGATTGTCTAGCATTTTTCTTCTGCTCGTTGCTTGTTTTGATTTTGCAGCATTTGCAGAGAATCGAGCAATGAACTCCATCAGCTCCTTCTTCTTCTCTTCGGCTTTTTTGTTTTTATCGGATCTTTGTCTCAATGCAAGTTGTGAAGATTGATACCAAAACGAGTAATTACCTGTGAATAGATTTATTTTAGAGAAGTCAATATCGCAAACATGCGTACAAACGGTATCTAAAAAGTGTCTATCGTGGGAAACAACGATTACTGTATTCTTGAATTCAAATAAAAATTCTTCAAGCCAAGCAATGGTTCGAATGTCTAAATCATTAGTCGGTTCATCTAAAATCAGTACATCTGGGTTTCCAAATAAAGCTTGTGCAAGTAATACCCTTACTTTAAGATCACTTGAAAGTTCTTCCATGTTCAGGTAGTGCTTCGATTCTTCAATACCAAGGTTGCTCAGTAAAGCAGCTGCATCTGTCTCTGCATTCCATCCTTCGAGGTCTGCAAATTCAGCCTCAAGCTCACCCGTCCGCATACCGTCTTCTTCATTGAAATCGGGTTTCGCATATATAGCATCTTTTTCAACCATGATTTCATAGATACGTTTATGACCCATGATGACTGTTTGAAGGACAGTAACTTTATCAAACTCGAAGTGATCTTGTTTAAGAACAGCCATCCTTTTCCCAGGCTCTAGGTTGACAAGCCCCGTCGTTGGGTCTTGATCGCCTGTTAATATCTTTAAGAAGGTTGACTTACCGGCACCATTAGCACCAATTACGCCATAGCAATTCCCGTTAACAAATTTCAGGTTGACATCATCAAAAAGGATTCTCTTTCCGAATTGAAGAGATAGGTTTTGTACACTAAGCATCTAAAGTTTTTTTTTGCAAAGGTAGGTATTTCTCCTATTCCTTGGTGCAAGTATAAATGAATGCTGGCGGGATATTTAAAAGACAGTGCTTTATTCGGACACCAGAGAATACTTTTTCTAGTAACTTCTGAGACTGAAGGGTGTATTGGAATTGTATAAATGTCCCTTTTTTTCTTAGTGCTTGGCTTGCAGATAAAATGACTCTATTCCTCAGGCTTGAAGGTAAAACTGCGAGTGGGATTGAGGAAATTATAAAATCAGCTTCTATAACATTCATTTTTTTTAAATAGATTTCTATGTCGGTGGCGGAACCATTAATGAGGGTTACTCTTGGATCTGAAATCTTTTCTTTTAAATCATTATAAAACCTCGTATTGATTTCAATAATTAACAATTGAGTTTTAGGGCCAATGAGATTCAGTAATTCCTCTGTGAAAACACCGGTTCCTGGTCCAAGCTCAACCACCACCTTCGCAGTTGCTAAAGATAGTCCAGTCATCATTTTTTTCGTTAAATACTTAGAGCTTGGAGCAATGGCTCCAACTTGAGTTTTTCGAAATAAGAATTCTTTTAGAAATGAGGAGTCTTTCAATTTTAAATAGTCATGTTATGCTTTCCTCTTTGCATAATACCGATAACCACTCCTTTTAATTCTGATAGATCAAAAGGGGAGAAGGCTTTGTCTTTTCTAGAGAGGGTATCCGGGTCAAGGCTTAAGCTAGGGTCAAATATAGTAAGATTCGCCATGTTATCAGTTCTAATACTTACGCTTTCTATTCCTAAAATTTTTGAAGGCCTTTCAGAAAGAATATTAATCAACTCACTTGTTTTCAATTCATTATCTGTATTAAGTGCGGCGTAAACGGTTTGTAGATGTGGTGCTCCAAAGCCTGCACTTTCAAAATCAACGTCCTTTTCATCTTGGTCTGTTGGTCTATGGTTTGAAACAACACAATCAATTACGCCTTCTTTTATGGCGGCCCAAAGTTCTTTATTGTTTTTAGTATTTCTGAGAGGAGGGTGCGTTTTAAATCGGGTATCGAAGTCTAAAACCATTGTCTCGTCAAAGCACAGATTCATAATATGTGTATCAGCAGTAACAAGTAAGCCTTTTTCCTTCGCTTCACGAATTAAATTTATCCCTTCAATTGTTGAAACACCGCTGATGTGTAAACTTCCTTTTGTATAATCTAGAATCCTAAGGTGTCTTTCTATTTCAATGATTTCCGATACTTCAGGGTCTCCCTTAAGACCTGTTTTTAATGAAGCTTCACCTTCATTTACTTGTGCGTTTCTTGTCAACGATGCGTTGCCTACACTGACGATGATTTGGGCATTAAAATTCTGAGCGTACATTAGAGCATTGCTTAACACACCCGCCTCAGCCGAGACTTTGTCATCTGTAAATAACCGGGCGCCTGCCGCTTTCATATCAAATAGTTCTGCGAGCTCCTTGCCTTTCATTTCCTTGGTGAGACACCCCATTGGTATTACTTGAACAGCATGGTTCTCCGCTTTTCTTAGAAGTGAATCTATGGACGCTTTATGGTCCATTACCGGATTGGTTGAGGGTAGAACAGCAACTTGAGTAAAACCACCTTTTGCTGCTTTGTCTAAACCGCTCTGAATGGTTTCTTTGTATTCGTGACCAGGGTCACAAAAATGGGCTTTAAGATCTATCCATCCTTTGGAAACATGTAAGTTTTTAGATTCTATAATTTTCGCCCCTTCAACTTGATTAATGTGGTCTTCAATTTTAGTAATCTTTCCGTCTTCAATAAGAATATCTTTGTTCTTATTGTCAAATTCGGAGGTTGAATCGATGATTTTTGCTTGTTTAAGTAATACCTTCATGATCTAATTTTTCCAGAATTTAGCTATTAAAATTTCACAAAACATTGCCATTATTGTAATAAAGATACAAATACGCCAATACTCTTCTGTAAGATTTAATTTTATTTTTGACACGCCTGAATTCTTATTAAAGACTTGGCTATTTAAGTTCTTAAAACCTATTGGTTCTAGATTTTTTGTCATTTCTTCAAGATCCATTAGGTCTACTGAAGATTCTGTTCTGTCGTAATTGAGAGAAACCAAATCTAAGGTATCCTCTTTTTGAAGAATAAAGTTTCCTTGGTCTAGGTTTTCCATTGCTTCAATTCCAGAAAGGTCGATGTATTTGTAGGAGCCATCTTGTATGAGCTTCGGTATAAAGTCAGTATTCTTGTTTTTCAACCTTACCGGTCCCTCTGAGCGTGGCACTGAATGTATGGCTATCAGTTCGTCTTGACCAATAAAGTGATATGGTTTTTTATTACCTCCTGCCATCTCCGCTATCCTTATACACAGAACGGGGAACAAGGTGTTTTGAAGGAAGTCAGAGCATTCTTCATTTAAGCAAGAATATAGCGCATATGAATTTTCTAAGGATTTAAAAAGAATTGGACTTTGGTCTCTAAGTGACATGAGTTGCACTGCAGAGGAATTCTTAAAATTGGTTTGAAATATTTCCTTGAAGGTAGGCAGATTAATGGCGTTGTCTTCTTTTTCAAAAACACCTGAGAACAGAGGGTCTTTATATTCGAGGTTGATGGCCTTTTGGTCCGTACTTCTTTTTCCCGTTATTTCAGGTAGCTTTAGTTGCTTCAGAAGGGGGTTGATCTCTGATAATTCAACTTCTCCCGATGGCAGAATGAAAACACTACCGCCTTTGGCTTGAAATTTTGAAATATCGGATTGTAACCCGCTAGATATATTTTTGACACCATTTAAGACAATAAGCTTCTTTTGAAAAAACAAGGATGGATTGACTCTTTTTATATCAGACTCTTGCACGTTGAAAAAAACTTCTGTACTGAATGCTTTGGCAACGTTTTCATGATGGTCTTGACCATTGATAATTAAAATATCACTTTTACCCGTTGATTGATAACTGAAGTAGAATAGGTCATCCCAATACATCATTTGGTCGCGCAATTCAATTTGACCTTGAACCATTTTTTTAGACATAGATGGGATGGTTACAGATGTAACAAGGCTGCTCTTTTTTGGGATACTTACAAATAAATCTTTAGAAAAGTCATTTGCACTAACATTTACCTCTAGATTTTGAAGATCTTCATCGCTGTCGTTGGTGATATTAAAGAACAATTCATTGCCTTCTCCTAATCTGTGTGTCTTTGAGTTAAACCAAATGGAGTCAATAAAACAATTTTCTGCTTTCTGAGGTTTGAATTGCCATAAACTGAGGCTTGCGTTGGTGTCCGGCTTGATGTTTTTAAGCTGAAAATAATCTCTTTGGAAATCACTTAGAAATAAATTTTCAAAGCGCTGCTGCTTTTCTTTGTTGTCTTTGTTGTTGGTTTCCTGCTGCCAATTCCAGATCGTACTGAATTTTCTCTGAATAGGAGAGTAGGTGATTCCATCAATTTCGTAAAGAGCATCTTTGGCGCTTATAATTCTCTGTTGAATAGCGCTTAAATCATTACTGCTTATGATATACCTTTGATTTTTAGGGTATCTTCTAATGAGTTTCTTTGCGGCCTCTTTAGCTTCAGATAACAACTCTCCGGCACTACCTTTAGCGGTCATTGAATATGAATTGTCAATATAAATACTCACAATAGATTCGCGCGACTTATTTGTTTGGTCGTTGGGATTGTTAAAGGGTTGAGAAAAAGCAAGTATCAAAAAGACCAGTGCGATAAGTCTGCAGATGAGAATAATTAATTCTTTTAGCTTTTTTACGGCTTTCTTTTCTTTTTGAAAAGACTGCATAAATCGAAGGGAGGAGAAATAGACTTTTTTATGCCTTCTAAAGTGAAAAAGATG
>CAJJCU010000139.1 GCA_905182775.1 uncultured Flavobacteriales bacterium | reverse complement strand
ACCACCGCCTTCAAAATTCTCATAGAGTATATTAGAGGCTACAAAATTGGCATCTAGGATAGTTAGTGTATAGGTTCCGGTTGTTACTGATGCTATGGCGTCTCCTGTCGTAGTTACACTAATTTGCAACTCGAGTGTTTCATTGTCTTCAATGATGGCGTCATTATAAACGGTGATTATAAAGCTTTGGTTGGTTGTGCTATTTGCAGGAAAAATAACGTTGGTAGGTGCAATGTCAAAGTCAACCCCTTGCGTGGCTGTGGTATTTGTTCCTAGAACAAAGCTTACCGATGCATCATCTGTCGGGGGCAAAGAAATCTCTAAATCTACACTAAGCTCAATGAAATCGCAGTTTTCACCCTCGTTTACCGTTCCTCCATTTGTGATAACGTAGCTAATCGTAGGCTGGGGTAAACCACATTTTTCAGAGTAAGGTAACAGTGCCCTGCGTGGAGAATTCAACATTACTGTGCGTATTCGGTCTTTCTGATCTGCTGTGAAGATATCCATACAGGCATCATCTGTATAGTCCATGTAATTTTCGACCATATCCTGGTTTCCATCACAACTTGTTAAGTTTGGACAACCGAAATTCGAGGTTTGAGACTGTGGCGTATCTGCGCAGAAATCATTGCCACAATTTGCATCACCCCAAATGTGACGCAAGCCAAGCCAATGACCAACCTCGTGCGTCATGGTTCGGCCTAGATTATAAGGTGCTCCTCCTGGAAAAGGGTTGGCAACAGATCCAATTGTTGCATAGCCATGAACGACCCCATCCGTATTTGCGGCGCCTCCATTTGCGTTCATGCCTCCCAGTCCAGAATTACTCGGGAATTGGGCGTATCCTAATATACCTCCCGTGATATCTGCTACCCATACGTTCATGTATTCATCTGGATTCCAAATTGTTCCGGGTTTGATAGTGTTGTCAATGTTGTTTGTCGAGAAAGGACCCTCTCCGTATGTAGTGACTCTGTTGATTCCGGGTTCAGCAAGAATATTGTCAGATGGATCAAGAATAGCTAAGCAGAATTCGATCTCAACATCCGCAGCATTTGGGTCATTTGAGCCTGCTAAATTTCTAAAATCAATATTTAATTGATTTATTTGAGCTTGAACCTGAACTGCAGAAATGTTTTCTGCTCCTGCGCCGTCAGTGATGATGTGAAAGATACAAGGTATGGTAAGTAGCGTGGCTTTGTTAATGTTGCCCCCTTTACCTGATTTTTTACCTGATTTGAATTCTTTAAGCTGTTTTTTGAATAAGGTTTCTTGTTCCTCTAGGCTGGGGAGCCCAGGGTTCTGTATTCTACGCTGTTCATCCATTTCCATGGTATAACAACGAATAATATTTTCTTCAATCTTTGAGGAGGTCTGGTTAAGGTCAGGACCAACTCTTGAAGCCTTTTTTTGTGCGTTTGCAGGTGTAATAAAAATTCCAACAAACAATAACGCACAGATAATGAGAGAGTAGCGCATTGTTTTCTTTGTAGCAAGGTGAGTAATATAATAACGTTAAGATCTCTTAATAGATGCCTTGAATAGATAAATAATATCAATTATTTCAAAGGAGTACTCTGTTAATTCGCTTATTTTAACCGTAATCTATTGGTAATAAGTATTTTAGTAAAACCTTTTGAAAATTGAGAAAAAGGATTTTTTGATTAGAACACCGAAGAGGTGCACCCAAAGTAAGATTCCAAGAGGTAAAATAATGTAAGAAAGCTTGTTGAATTCCCATGCGCCCGTAAAATCTAAATGCATCAAGTGCATAGTTGCTCTTGTGAGTCCGCATCCTAAACATTCTAAATCAAATAGTAAAATGGATAAACAAATGCTTTGTCCTGAATCGAAATAGTCGACAGGGAGAAAGAATAAAAAAACAAATGCCCCTAACAGCGACGTTAAGAGCATTTTTTTTAATGTGTTAACTATTTTATCTGTTTCCAATAATAACAACTAATGCATGTATGAGTCCAGGAAGTCCACATAAAAGTGTTAGAATTAAATTGATTGTACATCTTTCTGTCCAAAATCCCTCATAAAGATATACTGCAAGAGGCGGGATAAATAAGGCCAATACAACCAATAGAACCGTTTCAGTTCTTGAGCTTTTGTTTTTTTGATTTTTTTTAATCCCTGTAAGTACCTTTTTTACTGACTTACGGTTCGCTTTTAAATCATGTTTACTCCTGTCTTTAGCCGTCAAAATACTATTCGAAACATGAGCGTTGCGTATTGCTGTTTCTGTATTTAATTCTGGAATGCTTTTAAAGGATGGTGCTGCTATTGTATTTTCAACCATTGCTACATCGTTGTGAATGATCGATTTGTAGTTTTTAATTAAGCTTGGTTTCTTTTTGCTTTTAGTAACATCCAATTCTTGCTGAACCGTCTCTGTATGAATAACTTTTCTATTTTTCTTCATACCAACGGATGTACTGTTCCAATTGACTGTGAATCCTTTTCTATGGTATCTTTTCTGAACAGAGCAAGAATCCAAAAGCAAGGTTATTGAAAACATTGCAAGTAAGAGTAATGAATATTTTTTCATGATTTTTATGTTAGAATTAGAAATATAAATCTAATATTATTTTTAATATTTATGTATTAACAACCGTTTTCATTTAAAAAAAAAGCTAATCAAAAATAATTTTGAACTCCACGCGTCTGTTTTTCTGACGTCCCACTGCTGTTGAATTATCAGCAATAGGTTTGGATTCTCCAAAGTACAGGGTTTTAATGCGTCCTTCATCTATACCTTTTTGTGTTAAGAATCTTTTCACAGATTCACTTCTTTTCTTGGAAAGCATCAGATTGGCATCATCATCGCCTACATTATCTGTATGTCCTGATAATTGAAGGTTCCAGTCTGGTTTTTTCTTTAGGATATTGGCTAATTCTGTAAGTGCAGGTTTGGATGCCGTCTTGATGACGTCCAAGCCGGTTTCAAACTCCAGGTTGCTAAAGGCGGTGTTCAAGACCTCTTGTTCTTTTTCTTCTATTACAGGGCAGCCCTTGTTTTCAATGGGCCCAGCTGTTTTTGGACATTCATCATCCTTATCGAGGAGTCCATCTCCATCGGTATCTTCATAGGGACAACCTCTGTTTTCTACAGGTCCAGCAATACTAGGGCAATCGTCTTCTTTATCAAGTAATCCATCTCCGTCTGTATCTGGGTAAGGACATCCGTTGTTCTCTTTAGGTCCAACTGTTTTGGGGCAATCGTCGATATTATCAAAAACTCCATCTCCATCTGTATCAGGACATCCTTTAAACTCTTTCAATCCGGGCGTGTCGGGGCAGAGATCATCCTTGTCAAGGATTCCATCTCCATCTCGATCTGGGTCTTCTTTTACTTTAGGTACTTCAGGAGTATCTTGTTTAAATTGATAGGCGAGGAGCACCTCATGAGATCCATTTGAATATCCACTGATGTCAGAGGTGTTGTAGTCATAACTATAGGCCAACACTGTCTTTTTGAAGTTGATACCCACCATAGCAATGGCAGACTCTAAATGTCTATAGCTTAATCCAAAGAAGAATAGCTTATTGAATGTCCCTTTGGCACCCAATTCAATTAATGGCGGTGCAATAAATGTGCTGCGCATCAAGAAGTAAGGGTCCAAATCAAAAGATTCTGACAATTTAAAGGAATAGGATGTTGTGAGGTTGTAGTGCCGAATCAATCGGTTCTCACCCAATGACAAGGAATTTAAATCGTTGAGCTTAGATAGTCGGCTCTGGATCAATTGATTGACGCCAAATCCAACGCGCAATTTATCATTTAAGGAGTACAATAGCCCAAAGCTCATGTCTGGAGACATTTGTTTCACGCTACCACTCAAACTTGGGTCTGGATCGATATTCTCAATACCTGAACCATCATAGCTGTATTGGTTGAGCACTCCCGATACCGCCATGGATAAATTCGATTTTTCATTGAGCTTAAGAATGTAATTATAGTTGAGCATGATCCCCATTTGAGATACGGCACCGCCGGCATCGTCCATGAAGAGCATACCACCTAGGCCCATTTTTTTATTTTTGAGTAGGGTATGGCCACCCAAGGTATAGGTTGAAGGAGCGCCATCAAAACCACCCCATTGGTTGCGGTATCCTAGCTGCACTCTTGGTGAATTCGTAACTCCGGTATAGGCAGGGTTGATGACAAAATCATTCCAAAAGAATTGGCTATACATCGGCAATTGTTGTGCATTTAGTCCGCAGGACATGCACATAAATACTAAAGCTAAAATCGAGTTTTTCATATTTACACTTTTCATAGTTCTTATCTTTTAAGCGTTACAACGCCATTAAATTTTTGTTCGTCTCCCAATTCGAGAATATAATAGTAATCTGCGGTGGGGCATTCATTTCCGTTTATTGTTCCATCCCAAGCATCGTT
>CAJJCU010000138.1 GCA_905182775.1 uncultured Flavobacteriales bacterium | reverse complement strand
AGATAATCCAGCGTCACTTGCCATCGCGTCAATTAATTCTGCTTTGTTCATAATGAGTTGTTTTAAATAATTAATAAATATTTATCACAACAAATATATCCGAATATCAATGGCAGTCACGGTTTGGGGTGGAAAATATGCCTAAAATGTTGATAAGTGACGTATTTTGTTAATAAACTAGACTAAATTCCTTGTAAAACAGTGGGTTATTGTCATTTATACCTATTGTTATTGAGTAATTCCATAAATTTTGCTTCTAATTTTTAGTTTATTGAACTAAAATAGTTCTCTATTTGTTAATTTGGCCATAGATGAAAGCAGTTGTTATAGGTTCGGGAATAGGGGGGATGGCTTCAGCTATTCGATTGGCGTCTTTGGGTTTTGAGACAGATGTTTTTGAGCAGAACCCTTTTTATGGCGGTAAAATAAATTCTAAGAAAATTGGTTCTTATCGTTTCGATAGAGGTCCTTCTGTTTTTACAGAGCCTCATTTAGTAGATGAACTCTTGGATATATCTAAGGGGACTAAGATTCATTTTGATTGCCACAAGCTTGATGTTTCATGTTGTTATTTTTTTGAAGATGGAAAACGTCTTGCATTACCTGTAGGAAAAGAGGCTGTCGCAGCTTGTTTAAGTAAGGAGCTAGGAGAAGACCAGGATCACATTAAAAAGCTCTTGAATCGTCTTGAGTTGAATTATAAAGCTGTTTCCCCTGTTTTCATAAAGGTGTCTCTGCATAGATTAAAACAGTGGCTAAATATAAATGTGTTTAAAGCGATCGCTCGGATTCCTTTTTATGGCTTGTTCTCTTCCATGAATACAGTAAATCGCAAAAATTTCGAAAATCCAAAAACAACGCAGATCTTCAATCGCTTTGCAACCTATAACGGGAGTAGCCCTTTTAAAAGTCCCGGGATGTTCAATATCATCTCTCATTTAGAGCTGAATATAGGACCGTACATGCCTAAAGGGGGGATGGTTTCCATAAGTGATGCTGTCTATCAGAAAGCGATTGATATGGGGGTCCGTTTTCATTTTAATACACGTGTTGCGCAAATTTTATATTCATCGGATCGGGTAAATGGGGTAGCCCTCTCAAATAAAGAGATTCCTTGTGACTTGGTTACAAGCAATATGGATGTACACTATACTTATGAAAAGCTTTTGCCTGGCCTCAAGGGGCCAAGTAAGATATTGAATCAGGAGAAATCAACTTCTGCAATTGTATTTTATTGGGGCATTAAAAAGTCATTTGAGAAATTAGACGTTCATAATATATTCTTTTCAAAGGCGTACGAAAGTGAATTTGACCACCTTTTCAATAAAAAAACGCTTATTGATGATCCTACTGTCTATGTTCATATCTCTTCTAAGCTTGAGCGTTCAGATGCTCCCGAGGGTTGTGAGAATTGGTTTGTTATGGTGAACGCTCCGATTGATTCAGGACAGGATTGGGAATCACAAAAGCAAAAGCTAAGGTCAAATGTACTCAAGAAGCTCAACCGAATTCTTAAAGAAGATCTTGAAACTTTAATCGAGGTCGAGGAGAATATTGACCCTATCATGATGGAGCGTATGTATTCTGGGAAAAATGGTTCAATTTATGGTAATGCTTCAAACACCATGATGTCCTCGTTTTATCGCCATCCCAATTTCTCTCCAATTATTAAGGGGCTCTATTTCTCGGGGGTAACGGTCCATCCTGGAGGAGGGATTCCATTGGCTTTAAATAGTGCAGCGATTGTCGAAAAGTGCGTTCGTAGAGATTTCTCTATTTCTTGATTTTGGCTGGATTTATTTCTAAAACATTCCTATTTGAAGACATTATTTTTCTCGCACTCTTCATGAAGATCTTCATTTTTGATAGATGTGCAGGGTTTTTAATTTGTTTTATGGCAGGGTAGCTCGAGCATGGAAGTACCTCAAATAATTTTTTATTTAATCTTTTTGGTTTGTTGACCCAAACCAGATGATAGCCCGCATTTTTAATTTTTAAGGCCTCATTTTTCTTTTCAAGCTCAATTTCTAGCATCATCCCCCCATCAGTGTTTATACTTGCTTGGTTTGAAACGAAATTACCGAGAGAATATGCAACAAGTTGGTCTTTTTCTTTATTCCATTCTACTTTCTGAAGGACATGTGGATGGCTTCCTATGATTATGTTTACACCGTTTCGCAACAAAAACTCCGCTATTTTTATTTGGTATTTATTAGGTGAGGTTTGGTATTCTTTACCCCAGTGAACTATGGCAATCAAACCATCAAGGCTTTCGTTTTTACTTTGCTCAATATCAAGGCGTATTTGATTGGTGTCGATATAGTTAACATTGGTCGGCTGAGGTGCTTTTAAACCATTTGTGCCATAGGTGTAGTTCAATAGACCGATTCTTAAGTCGTTTTTACGAAGAATGAGAAGGTTTCGAAGTTTGCGATCTACAGCATTCATGTAGGTTCCGTTATGGGGGATTTGAAGCCTATCTAGCACCTTGATTGTTCTTTTGATACCTTTCCCTCCACGGTCACAGGAATGGTTGTTAGAGGTAACCAAAATATCGATTCCATTTTCCTTACATGCCTCAGCGAGTGCATCTGGAGATGAAAATTGAGGATAGCCACTATATGGAGGTCCCGCTAGGGTTACTTCAAGATTCGCTATTGCAAAGTCTGGTTTTGAGATGATTTCTCTGAGCTCAGAGAATACAGCATCATAGCTGTAGTCATTCTTAATAGGGTCAAATGCGGCTTCTATTTGGCTTCCATGTCCCATGATGTCTCCTATGAACAAAAGAGACATAGTGCTTTGTCCAAAAGTAATGGAACATGTTAAAAAGAATATATAGGGAAGGGGCTTCATGCAATTAAATATGCATTGAAAGTACTATTTTCGTGCTACATTAAATGTCTTAACTGATTTTTTTAATTATAGTTCATGAAGGAAAGTATTTGTAAAGAAGATTTACTCGAGGAATTGCATAAGTCCATTCACCGTAGAATCCTTGAAGCTTCGAAAATACTAGATGAGGTCCAGGAGTCTGTAGATTCAGAGTCACAAAGCACGGCAGGTGACAAGCATGATACCTCTAGAGAACTGATGCAGCAGGAGCGAAATAAAGCGGCCCAAAATCTTCAAAATCAAATAGCAATGGATGGATTGTTGATCAAACTCAAAAACACAGTAAGTTCAAATGTCATCACATTTGGTAGCTTGGTATTAACAAGTATGGGCTGGATTTTTATTGGATTACCACTAGGTAAAATAACATTTGAAAAGTGGGATATCCTCTGTATTTCAGGGAATTCACCAATGGCAAAGCTGCTTGTTAATGGAAAGGCAGGTGGGTACATTGAAATAAACAACAATTCGATAGAAATAATCACCATGAAATAAAAAAAAGCGAGACGAATCTCACTTTTTTTTGATAAATATTTACGGTAGGTTATTTATTTCAATATTATATTGGTTTCTACGAAGCAGGATCACTTTGGTTACATCATCTGGTTAGCGTAATACATTTAGATGGCCGGTTTCAAAGATCCTTTTCCCATCTTTTAATCTTGTAAATTCAATTTGCCATGTATAGGTTCCGTTAGTTATTGGGATCCCTCTATAGGTTCCGTCCCATTGCGCATCGATATCATGTGATTCCCATATGAGTTCACCCCATCTATTGTAGATGTTTAATGAAAAGGTAAGTTCATCGATACCAGAGATGATTACAGACCAATTTTGATTGTGCTCATCTGCGTCTGGTGTGAATGTATTTGGGACGAAGAAGTAGACATCAGGTAGCTCATAGCATGGCTCAATTGGATTCGATAGAATAGCTATTGCTTGTTCTTGGCAGCCGACCGCATCAGTTACAAGCACAGAATATGTTCCTGCTACTAAGTTTTGAAGGTTGTTCGTGTTATTCTCATTGCTCCATTGGGAGGTGTAAGGGGCGGATCCATCGCTAATGTCTAAAATAATTTCTCCTGAGGCATCGCCTGTACATATTGGATTACTTGCTGTGAGGTCGAGAGCGGGTAGTGGTGTTGCGGTTACCATGATGCTGCCTGAGTCTTCACAACCGTTTGCATCAGTTGCTACTACCGTATATTCTGTCGATCCAAGGCTGGGGGTAAATGGCGTTCCATTAATGAGGCCTAAATCCCAAGAGTAATTGGCAGCTCCCGAAGCCAAAGGAGTAACGCTTTCACCTTCGCAAATTAAAATGTCTTGACCAGGATTTAAAGTATTTAAGCTATTGATTGTAAGGTCCAGGGTAACAATGGAATCACATCCGTTTGCAGCACCTTCCGGATAGGTATAGGATGCTGTATTGTTTGATGCGGTATAGGTAATTCCATCAATCCAAGTGAAAGCATCACAAGTGATTTGAGAATCTGTTGATGTTGTGGTGCTGTTAATGGTAAGGTTTAATGTGGTTGTATTATCACATCCTGCTCCATTTTGCGTAACAAACGTTGCTGTGTTGTTTGAAGCGGTATAGGTGATTCCATCAATCCAGGTATAAGCCTCACAAGCGACTTGGGTGTCTGTGGTTGTTGTCGTTCCGTTAATGGTTAGGTCAAGGGTCGTGATATTGTCGCATCCTGCTGCATTTTGCGTAACGAACGTTGCTGTGTTGTTGGATGCGGTATAGGTGATTCCATCAATCCAAGTGAAATCCTCACAAGCGACTTGTGTGTCTATTCCGGTCAGTGTATTACTAATGGTAAGGTCTAGAGTGACTAGCGAATCACAACCATTTTGAGCGCCACCTACAAGATTGAATGTAGCCGTGTTGTTGCTTGTTGTGTAGGTTGTTCCATCAATCCACGTATAATTCCCGCAAGTTGTTTGAATATCTGTTCCGGATAAACCATTTATAGTCAAAGGGGTCTCTGCATAAACTCTGATATTGTCAACAGCTAATCCATATGCCCATTGTCCATCATCATTATAGGTAAAGCGAATTTGAACATTATTTTGACCTACATAAGGTGTCAGTACGATTTGATTCCCAATCACCCATGGGCTTGTTAAGGTATTGTTGTCGTTTGGGCTCGTGTTTGTTAGTGTAACAAGGTTGTTCCAGCCTGTACCGGTATTGATTTCGACTGCAGCTATCTCATAGGTTTCTGCTGAAAATGCGTGGTCAAATTCTAGGAAAACATTCCCTGGGATACCCGCTAAACTGAAGATAGGGGAGGTCAATAAGTCGTTCGATTTATCACAGTCGCAGGCATCATCATTACTATAAGCAAATTGTGTCGTATTGGTTGGTTCAATAATCCAAAATTGACTAGATGCTGTGTTGATGTTTCCGTTTTGAAAAAGATCTGAACCGGCTTCACCTTGTGTTGTGAAATCACCAATACCACCGCCTTCAAAA
>CAJJCU010000137.1 GCA_905182775.1 uncultured Flavobacteriales bacterium | reverse complement strand
ATGAATAAACAACTTGTCAACTCCTAAATACAAAATCAATGAAAATCCGATCAAAAACATGAGTGAACCGAGAGCACCAAAAAAATGCATCGGCTTTTTACCAAACCTGCCCATAAAAGCCACTGTAATTAAATCAAGAGGCCCATTTAAAAATCGATTCAATCCAAATTTGGTTACCCCAAACTTACGGGCTTGATGTTGAACTACTTTTTCACCAATATTGGTGAAGCCAGCATATTTAGCTAAGGCAGGAACATAACGATGCATATCGCCGTATAACTCAATACTTTTAATGACTGAGCGTTTATAAGCTTTTAAACCACAGTTGAAATCATGTAAATAAATCCCGGTAATTCTTCTTGCGGCCCAATTGTATAGTTTGGTCGGGATCGTCTTAGATAATGGATCATGTCTCTTTTTCTTCCAACCCGAAACCAAGTCAAAATCCTGGTTGATAATCATTTCGTATAGCTCAGGTATTTCTTCTGGGGAATCTTGAAGATCAGCATCCATCGTCACAACAACATCTCCAACACAAGCTTCAAAGCCTTTTTGTAGGGCTGCAGACTTCCCATAATTTCTTTGGAATTTAATCCCACGAACAAAATGATGCGTGCGTACCAATTGCTCAATGACCTCCCATGATTTATCCTTACTACCATCATCAACGAGAAGTACCTCGAAGGAAAACTTATCGGCCAATACTTTTTTGATCCAATCTATAAGGTGCGGGAGGGATTCCTCTTCATTATATAAAGGAACAACAACAGAAATTTGCTTTGACATATAAGGCCAAATTTAAGGATTATCTTTAAAGTTAACGCAAAATAATAGGATGCTTAAAGCTTTACGATCTTCTTTTGAATTCCATCAATTGAAATAAAATAAACTCCTGATGCATAAGCATTCAAATCAATAGCCAGTTCTCCATTCTCAACGGTTCCATTATTAACAACTGTACCATTAAAAGAATGGATCTCGAATCGAGAACCAACTTCAGCTCCCAAAATCAAGAATTCACCAGTCGTAGGATTGGGCTGAACAGAAAATCCTTTGAGACCATCAGTTTCTTCAACCCCCCAGACTTCTTCAATTCTGAAGTAATCAATAGCGGCTTCTGTGACATTCGGATTTTGACCATAGTCAGATACCCGAAATGAAACTGTAATATTGGAAAGATCCCATTGCGTGTCAATGACGATCATTTGAAAATCCCAAACCATCTCATCTCCCTGGGGACCAAAGAAATAAACTTCTTGAGAAGTACCATCATTAACCATCACTTTTAAGGTGTCATTAATAGCGCCTGGGCCATGATTACAATAAAAATCTCCGTTATACAATATCTGTGGGTTCACATAATTAACAGTTAGGTCCATACTAGGTGAGGTGAGAATAGTAATACCATTATCCACATCATCATAATCTGGGTCGAAACTGCTAGAATTACCAGTAACATAAGCCATGGAACCACAATCTGAGTCAACATCTCCATCCATTACCGTATTATCTGTTGGGTTAGGCACTCCTCTTTCCCACATTCCGGTAACTGCATTTCCAGAAACTGTCCATCCAAAGTCAAAGGTAAAGTCATCGTAATAACCTGCACTAAGGACAAATGTCAAGGTATTTGTATTGGCATCAATCAGTAGATTACTACAAGTCGTGATATATCCCCACTTCCCTACTTGAATTTCATGCGAACCTTCATAAAACAAGGAGAAAGCTTCTGAGCCAATACCATTGGTTACTCCCTCATAAGTAATGAAAGGATGTACCAACTTTACTTGAGCATTCTGAACAGGGTTACCTGCTATATCTTCAACGTTAATATTTAATGAAAAAGGCGTAATCGGGATTAATTCGACGTCTTGTATAGTAATTTGCCCCTGAGAAATTTCTGTAGAAATCATTTGTGACTCGTAACCCAATTTTGAATAAGTCACATTATAAAAGCCCGCATTGGGCATACCTGAGGCGTAAAACCCAACACTATTAGAAAGATCCTCTTGAGGATTACCCTGTATATCAATATCGACATTGGAAAGGGGCGCACTTGTCACCTGATTAGTAACTGTTCCTTCAAGATAGGATGCGCGCTCGTAGATTGGCTGTAAGACAAACAATCCTTCTGTTCTATCTGATGCTAAAACAATCCCAGAGGGCAAGTATGGATACACACCCCAACTACCATCATAGGTCGGTGTCTGGCCTGGATAGGTGTCATATGCCGCAACCTCAATAAGGTTATGAGGATATTTTGCATCATGAATCGTAATCCCATCTGTATAATAACTCGTTACCAAATAACCATCTATAACAAAAGTGTTGTGAGGGATCACATCAGCCCCAGGAGAGCTTTGAACACGATCCAATTCAACGATGTTTAAAAGGTCAGTAATATCATATGCTGCTATAAAAGAATCGGGAAGCTCATCAGTCGTAAAGACGACCTCTCTATTGTCTGATGGCCATATATTGTGTGTGAAAGAATCTGGAGTAGTATTGGTTCCCAATAACTGAGGATTAGAACGGTCAGAAATATCAACAACACTCAAAAAACCATCATTTATATGAGCGAGATATAAGGTATCTCCAAAGGCCACACCGTCGTGAACATACCAGTTATTGAATGCACCTACAAAAGAGGGATCCATTGGATTCGTATTTACATCATAAATCAGCACTCCTCCTACCGAAAAATTGGCTCCAAAAACATAAAGGTACCCCTCTTCATCAACATGACAATTGTGAGCGGACTCCCATGAAACCTCTGTGTCTCCTGTAAAAATGGTTGTTGTTAATACATTGCTTTCAGGTAATGGGGATAGATCAATAATTGTTAAACCTTCCTCAGCCTCAGTACTTATATAGGCATAATCTCCAAAAACGGATGGGTCTCTCCAAACACTATTGGCCCCGGGAAGCCAAAAAACCTCTACCGGATTTACTGGATCACCTAGGTTCACAATGGATGTTCCATCTTCAGTTCCGACAATGGCATACTCATTACCTTGCTCGTCGACATATCCCCAAACATCATTAAGACCTGTATCATGAAGTAACCCTATATCCAATTGAGAAATCAGTGTAAGATCCGACTGCCCAATACACAGATACGGAGAAGCGATAAAAAAAAGAAAAGAAGCAAATAGATTAATGAAATGTGAGGAGAAATAAGACATGTAGTAAAGAGTTTGTTACGGTTAAAGGTAGAATACCAGAGCTAAAATAAACATGATAATAATGACTAAATATTGCCATATGTCCGGAAAATACTTCCAAATTGTTTTTTTCCAGCTCATTCTTCAAGTAAAAATACGGAATTAAATGAAACTGCTTATTTTTATAACAATATCAATCCTATATATGAATTTCAAAATCAATACACCTCAAGAATATAAAGCTGCCTGCAAGGCATCTATTGATGAAACCGATATTTTCTGGAGTAAAATCGCAAAACAGTTTGAATGGTCGAGTCCTTGGGAATCGGTTTGTGAATTTGACATGGAACGTGCAGATTTCAAATGGTTTAGGGGTGCCAAAACAAATATCACAATCAACTGTATCGACCGTCATCTAAAGGATAAATCCGCACATACAGCACTAATTTTCGAACCCAATTCACCGAAAGAAGAAGCGCAGCACATCAGCTATAAGTCGCTTCATGAAAAGGTTTGTCAAATGTCAAATGTCCTACTCAATATGGGGGTTCAAAAAGGAGATCGGGTAGCCATATATCTACCGATGATTCCTGAGCTCGCTATTAGCGTACTTGCATGTGCTAGAATTGGTGCAATTCACTCTGTTATATTTGCGGGATTTTCTGCTTCGGCATTAGCTGCAAGAATAAATGATTCGCAATGCAAGATGGTCATCACCTCAGACGGTGGCTTTAGAGGGAATAAAACAATAGATCTTAAAAGTATTGTAGATGAGGCATTACAACAATGCCCATCCGTACAAAAAGTATTGGTCGCCGAAAGAACAAACACGGTCATTCGTCTTCAAAAAAATAGAGACTTTTATTTGGCACCTCTTTTAATTGAAGCTTCAATAGTACATGAAGCAGAGCCTATGGATGCCGAAGACCCACTCTTTATCTTATACACCTCAGGGTCCACTGGCAAACCCAAAGGCATGGTCCATACTACAGGAGGATATATGGTTTATACAGCATATACCTTTAAAAATGTATTTGCCTATGAGCACAAGGATATCTATTGGTGTACGGCTGATATTGGCTGGATCACGGGACATTCTTATATTTTATATGGCCCACTTTTAAATGGGGCAACCTCCATTCTTTTTGAAGGCGTTCCTACCTACCCTAATCCTGGTCGTTTTTGGGATGTGATTGATAAGTTTGGCGTGAATCAATTTTATACAGCTCCTACAGCAATTAGAGCA
>CAJJCU010000136.1 GCA_905182775.1 uncultured Flavobacteriales bacterium | reverse complement strand
CCTGTTTTTAGTTTGTTTATGCCTATAGAACTTGCTGTCTTGGCTACGGCGATTGTTCACATTTCAAACAACGCCCTTAAATTTATTTTAATCAGAAAGTTCATTGACAAGGGAGTGCTCTTAGCGTTTGGTGTTACTGCTGTTATTGGTGCTTTTATAGGAGCGGTGACTCAGAAGTACATTGGTGGCGGTGGTTCTTTTTATGAGCTTCAATTCTTAGATGCGACTTATTCTGTTGAGCTGCTATCCTTTGTTGTTGGTGCACTGATGATCGTTTTTGCAATCTTGGATTTGATTCCCTTATTAAAGAAAGTTTCTTTTGGGAGGGGGCAGTTCACTATTGGAGGCTTTCTAAGTGGTTTTTTTGGAGGTCTCTCTGGCCATCAAGGGGCATTAAGAGCTGCTTTTTTATCGAAATCTAATTTAAAAGCTGAGGTCTTTATCTCAACTTCGGTATGTCTTTCTTTGTTGATTGATGCGGTTCGCATCCCGATCTATTTTACTTCGGACAGTGGGGACTTGTCAAACAATTTGTTGACGATTTCATTGGCTTGCATATTTGCCTTTTTAGGTTCGTTTCTTGGTAAGAGGCTCTTTACAAAAAAGAAAATTCAAAACGTGAGATCTTTAGTTGCTGTGTTCTTATTTGTGATGGGAGCTGGGATGATTTTGGGTATAGTTTAATTCATTAAACTCTCTTTTTGTTCTTCACGCTTCCTTTTTTTCTTCTTGATACCTTTGGCTTTAATGACTTCTTTAACACCAAAATTATCGAAGGCGTATTCCTCTTCAAGGAGTCCTTTTTTGAGGTAGGTTCTTACATGTTTTTCCCTTCCATCTGCGTAATACTCTTTATGAATACCAATAGGTAGGTCTTTTTTAAAATAAGACTCGCTCATGATTTTTTCACTACTGTTGTAAGTAATGAATTCGCCGTTTTTTAATCCCTTACTCCATTCTTCGACACGGGCAATTTTTTGATCATCGAAATAATAGGTCCATTTATCATTCTTTTTGCCTTCGTAATATGCGATGTTGTATAATTCATTCCCGTCTTCGTTATATAGGATTTGGCAGCCGTGTAGCAAACCCATTTGATAGTTGCTTATTTTCTTCACTCTAGAATCTGAAAAGTATTCTTTTTTTAATCCGTTGGGTAGGTTCTCTTGAAATTCCTGGTATTTCAAGGTGTCTCCTTGTTTATTGTAGGAAATAAAGACTCCGTTAAGGCGCCCCATATAATGTTCAATTTCGCTTTTGATTCGAAATGTACTGTCATAATAAGTTGAGCTTTTTCCGTGTGGTTTGCCTAGCAGAAAGCTTTGACTTGAGAACGGACATCCAGAGGGATAGTATGAAGTGTCGGTTCCATTCCTACGCCCCTCTACGATTGTTATTTCTTGCTCTACTACGCCATTTCTGTGACAGGTTGCACAAGAACCATCAAAGGGAACGCCAAAATTTTGTCGTGAATAATACCGCTGAGAAACACTATCGAAGGCTACCTTTTCATAGCAGTTCGTCAAGAATTGATAGTTGCATATTTTCTTTTTCTTGTAGCAAGGTACCTGCTGAGCCATTCCTGTCATTTGGGGGCCTGCTAGAAATAAAATAAATAAAATCGATAAGCTAGGTCTAAAAAATATCATGCTTGAAAGGTTTTCAAATGAAGAAAAGATTCTTTCATTAATAAAGGAATAGGTATTGATTTTCTCAAGTGTGTATTATAGCAAACGAGTGTAGAAGATGCTTTAGACATTATTTTTCCTTCAACTAGAATTGTATAGTGCAGCGTGAAGCTTTTGTTTCCTGTCTTTCCTATTTTCATATGAATCATCGGTTGGTCATTTAAAAGTATGGGGCTTATATAGCTAACTTCTGTATGTGCAAGGATGATGCCATTTGTAGTCCAGTCCCAACTCTCACTGAGGATTTGTTTGAAATAATGTACCCTTGTATATTCAAGGTAGCTCAGGTATACAGCGTTGTTTACGTGACCCATGACATCAATGTCTGAAAATCGAATTTGAATAGCTGCAGGTTCAATCATGTTTTGTCTAATTTCTCAAAGGTTGAATTTTGACTCCGGTATTCAGGCACAATATCTTTGATGATTGTGACCAATTCATCATTTTTTTGTCCGTCAATAAGTCCGATAACGGCCTCTATCTTTTCATCTATTTCTTTCTTAACACTTGTTTTAGCAATTAAAATCTTATCGTGATGTGTAGGTAGGGTATTTTCCTCATTTGCAAGAAGCTCTTCATACAGTTTCTCTCCTGGCCTGAGTCCGGTCACCTTAATCTGTATGTCTTTTCCTACCGTCATACCGCTTAGAGAGATCATTTTTCGTGCGAGGTCCATAATTTTAACAGAGTCTCCCATATCAAATACATAGATTTCACCTCCGTTCCCCATAACACTAGCTTCTAATACAAGTTGACAGGCTTCAGGTATCGACATAAAGAACCTAGTGATCCGCTCATCGGTAATGGTGATGGGGCCTCCGTTTTCTATTTGTCTTTGAAATAGAGGGATGACGGAACCGTTGGAGCCGAGAACATTTCCGAATCGGGTAGTAATGAATTGTGTCTTGCTTAAAGTGTTCTTGTGTTGTGCATATATTTCGGCGACTCGCTTTGAAGCACCCATAACATTGGTGGGATTAACCGCCTTATCTGTTGAGATGAACACAAACTTTTTAACGCCAAATATGTCGCAGGTATCGATCAGTATTTTAGATCCTAATATATTGGTTTTCACAGCTTCAGATGGATTCAATTCCATCAAAGGTACATGTTTGTATGCTGCGGCATGAAATACGATTTCGGGAGTAAAGCTACGTATTAGATTCTCTACTCTTTTTTTGTGTGTAACATCCCCAATAACGATTTCGAATTTAACATCTGGGGCCTCTTCTTTTATTTCCCATTGTAAATCATACAGCCCAGATTCTGCTTGATCAAATAAAATAAGAAGCGAAGGATTGAACTTTGCAATTTGTTTGACCAAACCACTCCCTATACTTCCTGCGGCTCCTGTAATTAATATCTTTTTTCCTGTTAGGTTTTCGTTGATTTTAGAAATATTTAGCTTGATTTCTTCTCGTCCTAAAAGGTCTTCAATTTTGGCTTTGACAAACTGTTTGGAGGTAAACTCTCCATTGATCCAACTTTTAGGGTCCGGAACCTTTTGCACCTTGATCTTCAGTTCAATACATTCATCGAGTAGCGCCTTTCGTCGATCGGATCGGGGTTTTTGAATCGCTATAATGATGGTGTCAATAGTGTTTTTTGCGTGTATTGATTTTAGTTCTGTTGGACGGTAGACTGTTTTTCCTTCAATTCTTGTGCCCCATAGTTTTGGGTTGTCATCAATAAAACCCATGATTTGTATCGCGTTTTTCGTGTCGTTCTCGACGGTTCTTTTTGTAATAATCCCCGATACGCCAGCCCCGTAAATGACAACCCTTTCTATATCCTGCTTGTTTTTCTTTGATTCTAAATAGATGAGCTTTATTATAAAGCGACTACCAATAGTAAATGAGAAACTAGCCAGGAATTCAACGATCAGAACGGATGTGGGTACAAAATAATGTTCATCAATAAAATTGTAACGAATAAGGCCGATAGCTGCAAAGATTAAAGTACATGTAGATACGGCAATAAATATTCGATTTAGATCTTGTGTGGAGGTATACCTTACAAGTCCTTTATGAATTTTAAAAATGTTAAAAACCAAGAGCTTCACAATTACAAAAAGCCATAAATAATCACGAAGCAGGCCCCATTCTTCTTTGATAAGTTCTGATTGTGAATCGAGATCAAATCGTATGATGTAGGCAAAGAATAATGCAAATAGATTAATGAGTAAGTCTAAAATTACAATTACCCATCTTGGCGTGCGTGATCTGAACAGGAGCATACTACAAAAATAACAAGTTCTTTAACGAATCAGTATGAAAATCAGATTACTCGCAATAAATCATTGTTAGACCATAAAAATAAGTAGTTTAGATAAGATGCTGTAAAATAGTGTCAAGTGCGTTATAAAGACTGAATATGCTTGAGATAGAAAGAAAATTCCTGGTGATTGAATCCTTGTGGAAGAAACAAGTTAAAAAGGGTTATGCTGAGATTACGCAGGGGTATTTACTCAACTCGGTAGAGAAAAGTGTGCGAATTAGGATTAAGAACGATAGGTCTTTTTTAACAATCAAAGGGCCTACTACAGGAATCTCACGTGCTGAGTATGAGTATGAAATTCCATTCTCAGAGGGCAAAGAAATGATCGCTTCATTAAACCTAAAGGTGCTTACCAAAAAGCGATATGAAATACGGTTCGAGCATAAACTTTGGGAAGTGGATGTTTTTGAAAATGAACTTGACGGTCTTATTTTGGCCGAGATCGAGTTGGAGTCTGAAGATGAGAAGTTCGTTCTCCCTGATTGGGTAGGAGAGGAGGTTTCGCATGACGTCCAGTATTTTAATACTAATTTGATAGGTCGTCTTTCGTGACCTGAAGCGGTTTGTCTTCATTGTCTATGACGAGGTTTCCGAGATGGATCTCAAAATAATCGTGAATATTTTCAAATGTAATCGCCTCTAAGTTCATTAAGCCTGATGTATCGACCTGTCTCTTTTCACTTAAGACAATTTGTTTGAAATGTTTTTTTAAAATGACTTCATCATCCCAAAAGTCCTCCTCAACGAGGTAAATTGTAGCTTCGGGATTTTTAGTGTTAATGATTTGGTTGTCCGTTACTTTTTGAGCTTCTGCCCAAAAGAGTGTTTTAGGGGCAACGCTGATATATCCTCGGTTCAGTATTTTAATCATGGTGTTTTCTCTAAGGTTTATGTCGTTACATGCATTTTATAACCATTGAACCTGCTCGTTTTTCAATTGCTCAAAAATGTATAGGTATTTGGTGTTTAAGCGCGTTTTTTCAAAGTATTTCATCCAAACCTTACGGTCTTGATCTTTATTTGAGGAGATCCAATCAATTGAAACATCAGACACAAGTAATAAATGATATTTATTAGATTGGAAGTTGGTGTCTAGCAGCCCAATGCTCTGGCAGGTTTCGTCAAAACAATCTAAAAGATTATAAAATGAATTCTTTCGGGTCGCGGTATCTGAAAATGAATAAGCTTTGATGCTAACACTATCCTTGCTTCCGAGTATATAGTATTTCTCTTTTTCACTATGCTGACCTCGATCCAATACTTCATTAGATAGTATAGGGTGCATTGTGGACACTTCAAAGCCTCCGCACAATAAGAAATGCTCTGCATCAAAATTTATTTGAATGGAGTCCTTTTTAGATTCTATTTGTGGCTCGGTTTTTGGTTTTTTAGTTTCTGAAGCACCTATTTCAGAATATGAAAGTGCAACACTAGGCTCGTTGTTTGAGCAGGATAGCACTGCTAAAGAGAACATGAAGCCGAGAATTGATCTTTTCATCATTTTAAAAAATTAAAGATAATTATATCCGCTTGATGTTTTGGTCACTTAAAAAAAATTAAATTTGTTAAAAAAAAAAGAATGAAAAAATTATTAGGTTTAATAGCGATTACTTCTGTACTGTTTTCTTGTGCAATAAAGGTCCCTTTCACGAATGAAGTGAAAAAAGAGTTTGGTTTAGATTCTGAAGAAAAAATGCGGAAAGTTCAATTTTTTACTTCTGCAACGATTATTTTAAATCAGGTTTCTGAGTCGTCTAGTGAAACCACAACGGATGAATCAGGTGTTTTAGTCTCCAGCTCCACTAACAACAGTGAATCGATTATTGTTCCTGCAAATTCAAAATGTATTTTTGAAGGGTTTGGTTCAGATAATGAAGTAAATATACGCTTTGAATTGGGTGAGAATAAATACATTTCTTTTAAATCAAAAGCAAACCAAATGCGTGACCGTTATTATTTTAAAGCGGATTGGAGAGCTTCAGGAGGCGCTGTTGTCATGTATGGAAATAAAAAATATAAGATTGACATGATGCGAGGTTCAGCACGCTCTTCTTATATTCTAGTCTCTAGAAAACGTCTGCAAAAAAGCAAGCGTAAAGAAAGAGTAATCAAAGGCATGAAAGTTTAATTGATTCGCCTTTAATACCATTTACAAAATGAAAAGAGCCATCTCTTACGATGCGCATGGTTTTTCGAAACCAGAGCTGCTTTCTATTTATAAGGGTCTGTTAAAGCCTCGGATGATTGAAGAGAAAATGCTTGTTTTGCTCCGGCAGGGGAAAATCACAAAATGGTTCTCAGGATGGGGACAAGAAGGAATTTCAGTAGGTTGTACTTATGCATTGAATGATGATGAATACATTCTTCCCATGCACAGAAACCTAGGTGTTTTTACAACCAGGAATGTCCCTTTAGACAGATTGTTTTCTCAATTCCAGGGTAAAGAGAAGGGGTATACAAAGGGAAGAGATCGATCCTTTCACTTTGGTACGCAAGAGCATAAGATCATTGGAATGATATCTCATTTGGGGCCGCAGCTTGGAATAGCCGATGGTATTGCATTGGCGAGTAAGCTAAAGAACGAGAAGTCAGCAACACTTGTTTTCTCCGGAGATGGTGGGGCTTCAGAAGGTGATTTTCATGAGTCATTAAATGTAGCGGCCGTATGGGATTTGCCAGTGATATTTTGTGTTGAGAACAATAGTTGGGGGCTGTCTACGCCATCGGATGAGCAGTTTAGATGTAAACAATTTATCGATAAAGGTATTGGTTATGGCATGAAAGCGGTTCAAGTAGATGGGAATAATGTTTTGGATGTAATCAGAACCGTACGAGAGCTTTCCGAGGAAATCCGACAGAAACCAAAACCTATTCTTTTAGAAGCCATGACTTTTAGAATTAGAGGCCATGAAGAATCGTCAGGAACCAAATATTATCCAGAAGGAATTCAAGATGAATGGGCTTTAAGGGATCCACTCATCAAC
>CAJJCU010000135.1 GCA_905182775.1 uncultured Flavobacteriales bacterium | reverse complement strand
CGAAGCATCTCCAAAACCTATGTTAGATTTCGGTGTATTAGAGGTCAATGCAAAAACAGATATTTTACGTTTTTTGTTGAAGTTATTATATAGAAACTCTCCCTCATAAAATGCGTTGTCTTCAAATAAGGCAAAATCAGAGGCACCTGTTATTTTTCCGAAATATCCTTTTTTTGCATCATCTTTAAGGCGCAGATCTAGTACTTGCATCTTATCATCATCACCGATAGATGCCCCTTCTCGTTCTTTTTCATAAATTTCAACGGTCTCGATCCCATCGGCACCAAGGTTTTTAGTTGCAATCGTTGGGTCCGAACCAAAAAACTCATCACCATCGACTAAGACTTGCTCAATCTCTTGGCCTTGCGAAGTAATCGCTCCATTTTCATCAACCTTGATTCCTGGTAATTTCTTTAAAAGGTCTTCTACCACAGCATTTTCTGCTACCTTAAATGAGTCCGCAACATACACCAGGGTATCCCCTCTAAAATAGATAGGATTTTTATTGGCGAAAATAACGACTTCATCAAGCTCCTGGGATTTTGGATTTAGTTGTATTCTAGGGATATCAATTTCTGCATTTTCACTATGCCCAAAGATATAATATGACTTTTCATCAAGGCCTGGGTATTCGATTATCAAATTAAAGGTGTCAGGAAGAAAACCTGTTAATTCGAACATTCCATTTTGATCTGTGCGCGTATGTTTTAATAGCAAGGAGTCTTTCAGTCTAACAGCAACAACAGAAACTTTCTCAAGGGCTACAGTACCTGTGGTATCAAATATCTGACCTGTCACCTTCATGTTTTGAGAATAAGAAAGGTTCCATATCATTAGAAATGATAGAGAAAGAAGTAGTTTTTTTAGCATTTTTTAGTCGTTTAGTAAAGGTATACGTCTATCAGACGTATATAATTGTTGAAAGTTTAATCTTTTAACATAATTTATTTTTGGGCTGGTAAAACTCTTGCGCTAAGGAGCTTCTGATAAGTAAACCCATCAGTTTGTTTGATGTTTGCGAATTCTATATCTAAAGGAACACCAATATATCGTTTCTCATTTTGAATAAGCTTTTTGATAAACTTCGTTTTTTCCTCGACCGCCAAGGTCGATGTAAATGATCTGTCGGGACTGCCAACAACTAAAAATAATTTATCCTGTTCTTTTGAAAAAGCGGTACCTAAAAAAGCAGTTTCAAATGGAGCAGTTCTTTTTAGCAGTTTCATTGTAAGCTCCTCACTTAATTCAGTGTTTTTAATTTTAGTAAAAGAAAGTTCGTGCAGCGTATCCAAATCTGCTGCGGTCCTCATTCCTGAATAAACTATAGTTTCTGAATCTGAATAAAATGAAATGGTTTCGGAAAATGAATTCTCTGAATCTTTAAATATTGAAGTGGATTGAATCGAAATACGTTTTCGACCATTCATGTAATAAAAGGCGTCTTTTTTCAACTGGTTTTCAAACTCCCTATGGAGTTCTAAGAGATGCACTTCTCCATTCACATCTATTTTAGCCTGAGCCTTTAAAAATTCACCAAAATCACTTGTATACTCTAGGCTTGAAGTTTCATTTAGATCCTCATTACGTTCAATGCTGTCCTTTAAGTCAAAAAAGAGTGCGCCTTGATCAAAGTCACTTCTGAAAAACAGTTCTTCTTTAATTTCAGGGTAGTCCTCTTTTTCTAGGTCTGTTGAGCAACCAGACAATAAAATCAGGAGCGTAAAGGAGTAAGGCCAATTCATATTCAATGTAAACGTCTTCAAATCTTAAAAGTTACTTTTAATTTCCCAATTCAAAACCCTGTAAAACCAAATCTTGAATTTATAGGTCAAGAGGTACACTGAAGGAAGGATGACCAAAGTCAAAAATGTAGCAAAGGTTAGGCCGTATATGATGGTCCAAGCCATCGGTGCAAAAAACATGTTGTTATCCCCACCTAAAAATATATTTGGCTCATAGGATGTAAATAACCCAGCGAAATCTATATTAAAACCAATCGCTAAAGGTATGAGTCCTAGAATTGTGGTGATAGCTGTTAGTAATACGGGGCGCAGTCTGGTTTTTCCTCCTTGGATTGTACACTCCAGTAAATCTGTATTACTCAATATTTCATTGTCTTTTAGTTCTTTTTCTATTCTTTTTCTTTTGCGCAGAGAATTTGTATAATCAATGAGAACAATTGCATTGTTGACTACAACCCCAGCAAGCGATATGATTCCGATCATCGTCATGATGACTACAAAGTTTTGACCTGAGATCACTAGTCCTAATAAGACACCAATTAAAGAGAGCATGACGGTAAGTAAAATTACAGTCGGGGCTGAATATGAATTGAATTGAGAAACAATAATTAAGAGCACTAGAAACAATGCCACCATTAAGGCTTTACTTAAAAAGGCCATTTCTTTCGCTTGCTCATCTTGTTGCCCCGCAAAGCGATACTTTATGTTTTCAGGGATCGTATTGCTTTTTTTATAAGCGACCATTTCATCTTTCATCACTTTTACGACCTCATTGGCATTGAAGCCTTCCGTTACATTAGAGGTGATGGTTACTAAAGGGATTTGGTCTTTACGTATGACGGCTGAGTAACTTGTACTTTCCTCGGGTTTATTAATTACAGAGCGAACGGGGATATTCATGAGCTTCCCTTTGTTATTCCTGAATACAAGTCTTTGATCTAAAAGCGCATTGAAGTCATTTCTGTTGCTGCCATCAAAACGGACAACAATATCATGGGATTCCTCGTCAATGGTGTAGGTGGAAACATCTTGTCCGAGAAGTGATTTTCGAATCGCCATACCCACCTGGTAGGTTGAAGAATTAAGCTTTCTTATTTGGTCTCGGTCAACAGTGATAGGAATCTCGGGCCTGTTGGCATCGACGTTTAGTTTTAATTTCTCAACGCCCGCTATGCCTTTTCGGTCCAGATGGTTTTTTATGTTTTCAGCCGCGGCAATGAGGTCTTTGTATTCCCCTCTACCCGTAATTTCGATGTTTATAGGAGCGCCTTGGGGTGGTCCGGATTCGTTTTTAGCTGCAGTTATTTCAATATCCGCATTGTATTTCCCTTTTAAGCCGGCTTGAATTTTCTTTAGTACATCGGATGTTTTTGTTTTTTGTCTAAACTGAAATTCACAAAAATTGACCGTGATTCTTGCCTTGTGAGGTGTATTCCCCATGGTTACTCCTTGGGCCGGGTCGCTTGTTCCTTCTCCAACTTGAGATATAATTGATTTGATCAATCGCTCATCTTGAGGTATACCCGTTGTATCATCGGCATCCATGTACTCATTGAGAATCTTATTTAGGTCATTTTCAATTTTTAAAGTTGTTTTATTAGTGACGGTTATATCCGTGCCGATAGGGTGAGAGATAAATACGTTGACATATTGAGGCTCGTTATTTGGGAAGAACTCAACCTTTGGCGGAAATGCCATAAACAGTCCCAAAGAGAACACCAAAAGTAAAAAGGTACCCCCAAGAAAAAAGAATGGTCTCGCCCCTTGAATCGCAAAACGAAGAAATTTCTCATAGACGCGTTCCAATCTAGGTAGAAATTTATTCTGAAATATTTTAGTTCCAGGCATAAATAAAAACAGATTCACAAGAGAGAGTATTCCTATAAAAGCAGTGAAATTCCCAAGTTTGATCCATCCAAACACAATAAAGAAAATCCCCATGGAGGTAAAGAACAATGAGGTAATTACAATTTTCTTTTTGTTAGGTTGATTCTGAGTTACTTTCATGTATGTAACTGCTAGAACAGGATTTATGACTAAGGCTACAAAAAGTGAGGAAGCCAAAACAATCATAAGCGTCATGGGTAGGAATTTCATGAACTCACCTATGATCCCTGGCCATAGTGCCAAAGGGATAAATGCAGCCACTGTAGTGGCTGTTGATGATATAATTGGCCAGGCGACTTCTCCTACACCTTGTACAACACTCGTATAGGAAGAGTGTCCCTCATCCATGTATCTGTAAATATTCTCTACGATAACGATTCCATTGTCTACAAGCATTCCCAATGCAAGAACAAGAGAAAATAAGACCATCACGTTTAAGGTGATACCCATTGAATTGAGAATCAAGAAGGACATGAGCATCGAAAGTGGTATGGCTACACCTACAAAGATTGCATTTCGAAGTCCTAGAAAAAATAGAAGCACACCAACAACAAGAATAATTCCAAGAATAATGGAGTTTTCAAGATTGGAAACCATGTCTCTAGTAACATTTGATTGGTCATTGGTCAAAGAGATATCAACGCTTTTTGGAATAGATCCGTTGGCTTGAGATTCTGAAATGATTTTATTGATTTTATCTGAGGCGACTAATAAATTCTCACCACCTTGTTTTTTTACGTCAAGCATGACAACGGCAGTCCCAAATTCTCTGGCAAATGACGTTGTGTCTGCATTACCAAAGTAAACTTTTGCGACGTCCTCAAGGTATACCGGAAGGAATTCATCTTGTCTGACAACAGTCCTTTTTAGTTCATCAGCATTTTTGTATTCTCCTTCAATACGAATTGTTTTACGAATACCATCCATTAATAATTCCCCTCCTGGGATTGTTTGGTTTTCTGCACTGACTGCATTTTGAATATCGTCTAGCGTTACTTTTACCGCTTGAGCCTTTATAGGATCGACCTCTATCCTCATTTCTTGAAGTGGAAGTCCTCGAATATCTACCTCGCTAATTTCAGGAAGCTCCTCCAGTTGCTTTTCAAGCTCTTCAGAGATTTCTTTAAGTAAGGAAGCGTTTTCAGACCTTAGATTAATATTTAATATCGGCATCTTAGAGGGGTCGAGTTCAAATATGTTAGGTTCCGCTGGGAGTTTAGGGAAATCGCTTTTTGTTCTTGCTTGGTCAACGGCATCTTTGACCTTTCCTAAGGCCTCATCGACCGGCATTTTAAAATCAAATTTTACACGAATTGTGGTATATCCATGAACTGAATTAGAGTTTATTTCATCAACAAACTTAATCCCACTAATTTCCTTTTCAATGGACTGAGAAATTTTTTCAGACATGTATTTAGGAGAAGATCCTGGCTTTGCTATTCCAATATATATTTCTGGAATTTTCAATTCAGGAAAGTTTTCCTTCGGCATAGATTGATAGGCCAACATACCTCCAATAACAATAACGATAGCAATTAAAAATACGGTTTTTGTATTCTTTACTGCTAGCGTAGTTAGGCCGAACCCTTTAAAATTACTCATGTCTATTTTTTTTACTTGATGCGAACTAAATCCTTCATGGTAATGCCTCTGCCACCACCTTCAATAACCAACGCGTCATTTACGAGGTATTTGTTTTCTTCAATGAGCGCTTGTCCTTTATATACCTTGATCGTATTTATGAAAACTTGAGTTACGCTATACTTGTCTTGCGTTACTGGTGTTAATACCCATAAATAGTCTTGGTTTTTGGCGTTTTTCAGAATACTCTTGGAAGGTACAACCATACCAGAGTCCACTTTAAAATCTGTGATTTCTAATTCTGCGAGCATATTGGGCATCAGGCCAACATTGTTGACTACATCTGCGCGTATGGTGAAGGTTCTATTTGTTGGCTCTATATAGCTGCCTATGCTGCTCACTTTCGTGCGTATTGCTTTGAGGTCATAATTTGGGAAATTGACTTTAATCTCGGTTCCTTTTTTAATATTCTTAAAGTGCTTTTCAGATACAGAAGCGATCACCTCTGTAAGGTCTGTATTTACGAGTCGCATTAATGGCATCTGGGGAGATGAGAGCTGACCTTTTTTTGCAAAAACTTGATCTATAGTACCGTCAAACGGCGCTTGCACCGTCATTTTTGATTTTTGAATATTTAATGTATTGAGCTTTGCTTCTAGCGATTTAACCTGGTTTTCCGCACTCTTCTGATCAAATTCAGTTCCTAAATCTTGCGCGTGTAATTCATTTTGCTTGCCTAACATATATTGAGCGAATTCAAGCTGAGATTCAAGCTCTTGAATATTTGCTGAGAGAATGGACGCATCCATAACCAATAAGGTCTGTCCCATTTTTACTTGTGACCCAGCAGAAACCTTAACTTCCTGAATCATGCCTGACATCTCAGTATTCAAAAGAATATCTTGAGGACTTTCGATATTTCCTTGAATCGAAATTTTATGAATAAAGCTTGTTTTGCTTGCTTTTGCAATTTGAACCAATGGCAATATAGCAGTGCTCTTTGTTTTCACTGTTGTTTTTGCTTCTTTTTTATCGTCAGTAGCGCATCCAAAAGTGGTTATCAACAGGATTCCGAAAATGATCGTTTTTTTCATCAATATTTTAATTTTAATTCAGTTTATTATAAAGTTTGTCTAGTTCAAGTTTTGTTTTGAAAACTTCAATTAAGCTTGCGGTATATTCTGCCTGGGCAATCATTACTTGATTTAGTTTTTGAGTTACCACAACATTGTTTCCGTTACCAAGCTGTTCCTTTTTAAGTGCATTTTTGTATATTTTTTCAGCGAGATTGGTGTTTTCTTTTTGAAGGGCTCTTTTTTGAAGGGCAGATTCTAAGGTGTTTTTAAGCTGTTTTTCCTGCAATTGAAGTCCTTGTTTGGTTAACTGGAAGTTATTTTCATCCTGCATGAGTTTAATTTCAGATTGCTTGACAATGGCTTTTCCTTTTCCGCTTGAAAACACAGGGATCCTCATCTGAAGGCCCCAATTTGTTTGAGAATACCAAGGCTTATTTTCGAAAAAGTCAAATGAGTTTCTATATGCGTTGTAGCTTTGTTGGAAGAAAGCAGAAACTGAGGGTAGGAATCCTGCTTTGTTGTTTTTCACATCACAAGCTGATAATTGTATTTGTGTTTGAAGCAGGGGAATTAGGGAGTTGTTTTCAATTGACCCTATAGCAATCTGAGTGGACTGTAGCTCTAAGTCTGTCAAGCTATTCGATATGTTTAGACTAGAGTCTTGAGGATAGCTCATTGTATACTTCAACAAAGCAATGGCATTTCTTAGTTGCAATTCAGAATTTTCAAATGCATTTTTGGACCTAAGAACTGCAAACCGCATTTGGTCCAGTTCTTCTGGGCTTAAAAGCCCTAATTCCAAAAATTTTTGCTGTTTACTTTCTAATGTAGCCGTGAGCTGGTAGATCGAATCCGCAAAAGAAAGATTGACTTTCGCTACAGCGGCGATTTGATAAGCCTCTATGACTGAGAATAAGACATCTTCTCTAGACCGTGCTTTTTGAATTTGTTGTAATTCAATTAAAAGTTTTGATGCTTCAATTCCAACAAAATAGGATCCGTCAAATAGCAACTGATTGACCTGCAGATTGGCTCCTGCGCTAAATTCCGTTCCTGCTCTAAAAGCAATAAAGTCATCCTCTGAAGCATTTGGGTTTAAGAAGGAAGCGGGCAGGACTTGCACGGGAAGGTTTAAAAACTGATTAAAATTCCCGTTGATATTTGCTTCTGGCATACCAGCAGCTAAATATTGCTTTTTTTGATGAATAGCCTTCTTGTATTCTAAATCGGCATTGCTGATTTTATAATGGTTTTTTAAAGCGTATTCTTTTGCTTCGAGCAATGAAAACACCTTGTTATTTTGCCCTTGAGCATTTGAAATAATGGCTATAAGAAGGAGCGTTACTAATGATTTCATTCGTGTAGGTTTAATAAGTGTGTTCTAAAGTAATCGAGCCCTTTTTCATCCGCGATAGCTCTAATGTGTATTCTGCAAGTTTCTAGAAAGACCGTTTCAAATTTAAATTCCGGCCATGGAAAAACCTCGCCTTCAATGATTGCATCAACATTAACGACGTGAAGCTTTGCGTATATTTCTTTATGAATTTCTTTTCTGTAAATACCCTCTTCAATCCCTCTTTGAAGATTGATGATGAATTGATTATATACAAATTCCCATCGATGTTTTACTGTGATCTGCCAGGCATCAGGGTGGCTTTTTTGAAGGTCATGGAAAACGGTTGGGTTTATAGACCTTAAGGTTTCGATGACAAACTTTGATATTTGCAGTAATTCGTCTATTGCGTTCGTTGAGTTTTCGGCAAAAGACTTTATCAAGGATTGGTCTTTTTCAATTCTTAGACTAATAATCTCTCTAACCAGATGGCTTTTGTCGTTGAAATGATTGTAAAGTGTTTTTTTAGAAATCCCCAAATGACTCGCGATATCATCCATCGTTACACTGCGGATACCGAGCTTCATAAAAACATATCCTGCACGCTCAAGAAGATCTATTTGTTTAGAATTCACGCGACAAAGATAAGCAACTTTTCTACGTAGGAAACTATACTTATATTAAAAGTGTAAAAAAAGCATATTGACGTATTGCTCAAATACCTACATTTGTATATGGGTAAAGCAATTGGGATTGATTTTGGTTTAAAAAGAACAGGTATTTCTATATCTGATGATTTGCGAATTATCGCGACTCCTCTTACAACAATAGCATCAGAGGTCTTAATGGATTTTTTAATTGACCTTGTGAAAAAACAATCGGTAGATGCCATAGTGCTTGGCTACCCATTGGCTTTGAACGGCAAGGATACTGATATTACACCTAATGTTCGACTTCTAAAGAATGCTTTAGAAAAACAGTTTCCCATGCTTAGTGTCTCGCTTTTCGATGAAAGGATGACTTCAAAAATAGCACAGCGAACCCTGGTTCAAATCACCTCTAAAAAGAAGCGTAGAGATAAAGGAAGTATTGACAAGCTTAGTGCAACAATTATTCTTCAAGATTATTTAAATTCGAAGTGTTAGCCTAAAACATTAATTTTGCACAAAACCGTAAGATGATTTTACCCATTGTAGCCTATGGCGACCCTGTTCTAAAAAAGGAGTGTGAAGAAATAGAGGAGAATTATTCCGATCTAAAGAAGCTCATATCAGATATGTTTGAAACAATGTATAAAGCCAAAGGCGTTGGCTTGGCGGCCCCGCAGATTGGAAAAAATATTCGCTTGTTTATTGTAGATGGTAGTCCCTTTGCAGAAGAGGAGGATGAGGAGAAGGATCCAATGGCAGAGGGTATCTTGGAGTTTAAAAAAGTTTTTATTAACCCGATCATTGAAGATGAGTCCGGCAAGGAATGGGCTTTTCAGGAAGGTTGTTTGAGCATCCCCAATATAAGGGAAAATGTGACACGGAAACCTGAAGTTACAGTTTCATACTTTGATGAAAACTGGGAGTTTAAGGAGGAGAAATACGCGGGTTATGCAGCTCGAATATTTCAACATGAGTATGACCACATAGAGGGTGTTTTATTTACAGATTATTTAAG
Organism: uncultured Flavobacteriales bacterium; assembly: GCA_905182775.1. Lineage (GTDB taxonomy): Bacteria > Bacteroidota > Bacteroidia > Flavobacteriales_D > Crocinitomicaceae > UBA952. Next base: position 5,032 of record CAJJCU010000135.1, on the reverse strand, counting down.
TCCTTTAAAACGAAAGTTGATTCAGAAAAGATTAAATAATATTACCAATGGAGAAATTGACATCGATTATAAGATGCGGTTTCCTAAAAAAAATAAAAAATGAAAAACCTATTTGCCTATATTTTAATTGTTTCCATTATTTGTGCTTGTGGGTCAAATACATCTAAAGAAAAAAACGAGACTAAAGTGCTAACAAAAGCGGCGTTGGTCAATGACATAAAACAGTTAAGTGATTCTTTAAACCGTATGTACGCCCTTCCTGCGAGTACACTTAGGGGGTTAGATTTAGAGGGCATGACGAAGTACAAGACAGACCTTTCTGTGACTAGAATTGCTCTTATTAACTTGAATTTAGATTTTTTTAAGCATTTCCCTAAGGACAGTCTTTCTGCTTTTTGCCTTGCAGATGTGCAGAAGTTGTATGATGACTCAGGAGCCTATGGTCAGGCATTGGCTTATGGAGATACTATAGCAGACAACTATCCGAATTTTTCAAATATGGTTTTCGTTCTAGAGAAGAATGCGGCGATCCTTGATTTTAATTTTGAGGTACGTGATACCGTTGCTATTCGAAAGGCATATGAACGATTGCTTGAGTTACCGAATGTTTCGAATGACATGAAGCGTACTTATAAAGATCGTTTATCTTCCCTGCATTTAGATTTAAGAGATCTCTTAAAGCAATAATCAATTTCTCATCTAGGTATTTTTATTTCTTAATTACTTGCTATTTAGCGGGTTGAAACTTTGAATATTAATTATTTCCAATTGTCGTACCTATAGCACTATAAGTGGTAACACTTAAATGTGCATGTGTGCATTGGGTTATTTTACTTTCAACATTTCTGTTTTCTGATGTGCAGTTGACAAAGACATCGCACCTTTGAGACAACAAACAAACAAAACAACACACAAAATGAAAACAACAATTACAAACATTTTTTTATTAGGCGCAACAATTTTATTAACGGGTCAGCTTTTTGGTCAAAGTATTCAGTCACAAGAAAAGTTACCTTACGGTCAATCTGCAGTCAGTTCTTTTACTGATGTATTGAACCCTACCTTCAATGCTACTTTTAAACCGGTCATTTATCCTAACCCAACGTTTATAGGGAAAGTAAAAATAACATGGCCAGATTGGGCAGAAGTAACCAAGGTTCAGTTGATTCAAATAGAATCTGAATGGGTCAAAGAAATTGAAATCACCGAAAACCAGGTTGAAATATCTGTTCATGACCTTGAAGAGGGCGTATATATCGTTAGGTTCTTTAAAAAGAACCACCTTTTGGGCATCAGGAAATTACAAGTCATTAATTAATTTTTTTTTAGTTTATAGTTTAGTTAAGTAGTTTAGTAAAAAAGGCCCTCGGGCCTTTTTTTTATGCCTTATTTTATGATTTATTTGGTTCTAAGTAGTACTACTTAGATCAAGATACTCCCTTACCCTTAAATTGAATTGTTCTGCTATTAAAATTGAAACACCGGACATAGATCGCTATTATATTTGCTGTTATAACACAAACAACAAACAAATGAAAACAGCGTTCTCCCTTTATACTCTTGTGTTCCTCTCTATTTTATTTAGCAAACAGCTTTAATTTTTTTACCTGAAGGGGGCGCTGTTTTTATTGTTGTGAAACGACTCCATTCAGAGCATTTTTTGTATTCAATACTTTTAGATTCTTTATGCGTATTAAAGTTTGGTCCCCAACGTGTCTTGACAATCAAACTATCAGGATCCTCAAGGATTAATCATTAAGCGGATCCTCAAATTAAAATGGGTCCATTTATAGTGGTTTGTTTTTAAATTCTACTACCGTAAAACACATAGACCCACCTGCGTTTTCCCCGGTATTTTGGCTACGAACATGATTATTCCCAGTGATTAAGCATAGGAGTTGCCGTAAATTTGTATCAACAAATAACAAAAGCAAATAGAAAAAATGAACAGAATAGTTACAATTATATGTCTCGTAATCATAAGCAATATTACATTTTCACAACAGAAACAATTACACGAAGACATATTTTTTCATTCTTTTACTAGTGACGGTGATTCGGGACCTTCATACGTTGACAAGCCTTTCGAAAAGGAACGTTATCATATTAATTTAGAATGGAAATCTATTGAGAAAGTAGACCGAGTTATATTGATTAAGTCTGACCAAAGTGAAGTCTTTATCATCGCTGGTGATTTAAAAAAGGATATTGTGGTGAAAGATTTGGGAGAAGGGACTTACTATATTGGTTACTTCTTAGGACGAATTTCTATTGCAACTGAAACGTTGATTGTCGGGAAATAGAAAAAAAGCTTTTTTATAATGAGGATCTCTCCTTATTTCAAAACAAAAACCCTTCAGATAACTGAGGGGTTTTTCTGTTATAATCTTGTGAAAGTGAATTGGTATTTTTAATTCTTAATAACGACTGTAGGTTTGACGTGTCCTTCAATATATATCGTGTAGGTTCCCCTTGATAGTTTCCCCATTGACAGTTGAGTGTTTTTTTCTTTAAGTCGTCCATTTCTTACTTGACGTCCCTGCTGATCGAATATCCTGAATTTATTATTCATTGGATTTTCGGATTGGATAGTGATGAGGTCAGATGTTGGGTTCGGGTGAATTTGATATTGTACCATTTCATTTTCACTAATTGAGGATTGCCCCGTGGTAAAAATATAATCTGTTTCAATTAGGTTGTCTGAGCAGGACCCAATCAAGTCAGTCGCATACAAGACAACAGAAAACGAACCGTTCGAGGTGTATTCATGGAATACGTTTAAGTTATTGGATTGTGTTGTGGTGCCATCCCCAAAATCCCATGTAAAATTATAGTTCTCCAGGTTAGGAGTCGTATTTGTGAATTGCACAGCAAATGGAGGCGCAGTAAATAATTGTTGGTTTGACGTAAAGCTCAGGTCAAATCCATCGTCAATAAATGTAAAATCCAACACTACAATTGAGTCACATCCATTGGCGCCTTCAAAGGTCTGTGTATAAGATCCGGAATCATAAATAAAATCACCATTCCAGTCATACACTTCTCCACAAGTAGCAGAATCACTGATGTATCCTGTAGATGGCGAGGTTGTATTAATAGCAACATACGCCGTATCGCTACAATCTCCGTTATTTACATAAAGAATCGCTGAAGCGTCAATTGCATCCGAATAGAAGTGGCTTATGTTTTGAGGTATGGAACCGTTATAATAGGTACCGTCACCAAAATCGAGATAGAATGAATCACCAATGCTCGCGCTGTAATCAAAAGCAACAATTATTGGAACGCAACCCTCAACAGGGCCAAGATCCATAGATACCGAGATTGCATTGCTAGCAATCGTTATGGTAGTATCATAGCTGCATCCAAAATTATCCAACACATTGAAGGTGTAACTGTCTTGACCGCTCTGAGGAGCGACAATGATAGATGAATCTCCAATATTATTTATAATCGTCGCATTAGGTGACCACCATGCAGAATCAATCGTATTTTGGTATCCAGAAATCCCACTTGTAGACTCATTAAAATCTATTCCCCAACCAAAAACATATCCGTCATCAATGCCTAAATTATCCTGTATAAAAACGGTCCATTCGCCATTAAAGGGACATCCAATAAAATTGGCAAAAGAGATTTCTGGTTCGTAAATATTATTTGGGCTTACCGATGAATTCCCATTTCCAAAGTTTGGGGCAGGAATGGTATTCCCCCAGTTTTGTGTCATTGGACCTATATCGTTCAGTACAGAGCTAAAGCAATACTCCCAACCCTCTCCGGGTCCACCGCCTCCTGAATCATTAATGGGGTCTCCCAAAAAGGTCCCGCCGCCACTATTTCCCCCGGGCAAGGCGCCGTTACCGCCGCCGTATGAATTTACAAGAGCTACTGTTGTTCCGTTTGGACATTCTAACCAAATCTCGAGGTCACCTGAGTAGGAATGCTCCATAGTAACACACACCTGAATCAAATCTTGAGCACTTGTGATTGTTCCTGAAGAAGAAAAGCCTTCTATCGTAATAGGCGCCTCATATTGAGCTCCTGAACCATCTGGTAAATAGGTCAATTCTTCAATATACTGTGAAGAACCAAAACTACCGCCTGGGATCGTAAAGGATGTGCCCTCTCCATTCGCTCCTCCCATTATTTGTGTACTCGAACCTTCACAAATTGAATCTTGTAATACATAGACTCCTGAGAAGTCAGGTGGTATACCTACGCGTATTTTACTCGTAATCTCGGCACTCTCTCCAAACTGATCGGTGACAATGAGATTTACTGAAAAACCATTGGCAGCACTAGCTACATAAAAAACAGTATCGTTATTTGGATATGTATCATCCCCGATGGTCCATGCAAAATCAATATTCGTATTTACATTTTGGGAGTAACCCGTCCCCGAGGATTCTAATGAATTATAAAAATCAGGTGTTGCTACAAAAACGATAGCATCACCCAAACAAATATCTACAAAACCGGTATCTAAAGGATCTAAAGTGGAAACTTCGGAGCCATTCACAAAGGCGTCCATATGCGGTATGAAATCTTGGTTGCTTTGGGCATACATGAAAGGAACACAAAAGAGTATTCCTAAAGTGAGTAGATGTTTCATAATTGCATAGTTTTATTTTACAAATATATACTATTTAATCAACTCGTAATGAGCATTTAGGGTTCAGGTGAGGTTATGAAAAAAAGCCCTTAAGTAACTGATATACTTGCATTCTCTGTAATTAGAAACCTTCTATTCCTTCACAATCACCACGAGTTTATAGTTCCCCTCTACTTGGATTGTGTAAATCCCTTTTGAAAGTGTTTCAAGCGAAATCTCAGTATTATTCCCTTTAAGTCGTCCCATAAGTATGGCGCGTCCTTTTTGATCCGAAATATTGAACTTGTTGTTCGTTATATTTTCTGATTGAATGGTGATGAGGTTTGCCGTTGGATTGGGATAGACGTTTATAACACTATAAATATTGTTTTGAATTCCCACGGTACTGATTTGAATACACAGTGAGGTATCAGAACAATT
>CAJJCU010000134.1 GCA_905182775.1 uncultured Flavobacteriales bacterium | reverse complement strand
CTATATGGCTTTGGTGATGGCTCGTGATGCAAAAGATCCAAATAGTAGGTTGGATGGTATGTCGAAACCTATGGTCGTATATACCTCTAAAGAATCACATTATTCTATTGCAAAGAATGCAAGCTTTAGTGGCATCGGTCGAAACAATATACGTTACATTAAAGCAGATTCAAAAGGACGTATGATTCCCGAATTATTGGAGGCGCAAATTATCGCAGACATGCGCGAGGGTTTAATTCCAGCCTTTGTTAATGCTACGGCAGGAACAACTGTTTTAGGAGCCTTTGATCCGATTAATGAAATTGCAGATATCACTGAAAAGTATAAGATTTGGTTGCATGTTGATGGCGCATATTCTGGTGGAGTAATTTTCAGTAAAAAATACAAACACCTCGTCTCAGGTATTGAAAGATCTCAGTCATTTAGTTATAATGCCCATAAAATGTTGGGAACACCTTTGACCTGTTCGATTATTTTGGTGAATGACAAAAAGCAACTTCATGATTCGTTCAGCAATCAAGCTGATTATTTATACCAAACTGATGGTGATGACTTTAATTTAGGAAAGACCTCTTTCCAATGTGGAAGAAGAAACGATGCCTTGAAGTTTTGGACATTGTGGAAATCAGTAGGTACAAGTGGTCTAGAGAAGATTATCGACCAACAATTTCATTTGGCTGATGTGGCCCTTGACTACATTAGAAGTAATCCCGCTTATACCTTATACAGCTTTGATGAGTCGATATCGGTTTGTTTCAATTATAAGAATACAGATCCAATGGCACTTTGCACTGCTTTATATGAGCACCAAGTTACTGTTGTAGGATTTGGCTCTTTTCATGAAAATACCTTTGTGAGGTTTGTTACGATCAATGCGAATAATTCTAAAGAGGATATCTTAAATTTCTTTAAGGTTCTTGAAGAGTTTGCTGAAAAAACACCCGCTTTAGCCTCTGCAAAGGAAACCAGTAAGGAAGAGCTGTAATCCATTTTATGGTTGCTTACCTGTCTTTTCGTTAATATTTATTCGCCGCAGCATTCTCCGCTTACATAAGAAACGACACCTGATCTAGTTGCGTTACATGAATTTGAGTAAGTTACTCCGTCACAACCACAAACTGGGTCCCAATCTGTTGTGCACATTATATTAGGTTCAATGAGGCTTGAATCAATACAGTTTCCAAAACTAACTGTGGGGATAATCCCGCAATTTTCATCTTCTTTTTGGCATGAAACTATGGATAAGCAAATCAGTGATACTAGGACTATTGACTTTAATGATTGCATGTTTTTATTATGATAAACGAAACCTTTAAGGTCAAAAGGGGGGCTTATTACCATTGTTTCTATGCATCATTAAAAGGAATGTTTTAATCAAGCTTATACTTCTTTTTTAAACTTGAAATAATATCATCTTCGTTGATTTTCTTCTCAGCTGTATTATTATTGGTGATTAACCAATTATATTGATTTTGAATTATAACTGCGAGCAGAGTCTGTTCCCAATTAATCGAGCTGTTCGGACAGTATTCTTGTACAATTTTCATAAACTGTTTAATATACTTGTCGTCAGTAGTTTTTTTCGTGAATAATTGCAGTGTCCAAGATGATACATGGTCAATAACAATTCCATTAGTCCCTTTTTTACCGATTCTCCAATTGATTACATTTCCTATTTTTTTTATTGGGATTCTATAAGAGAAATCTACTTGATCAATAGAGAGAGAGATTAAATTTTCTTTTAGCGAGTGTTTTATCATGATGCTTCTTTTATTTTAGATTTTCACATCCCAAATTTATGGAATCATTGCGGGGTTAGCTACCATTCAACTAAACTGTATTTTCAGACTGAAGTATAGCTAATGCTATTTGGCGTCTATCTATACGCAGATCGTCTCTTCTGTAATTTTCAGGATACTTCGCACTTCATCTAATGTCGGGGCTTCGGCATAAACGCGCAGAACAGGTTCCGTGCCTGATGGTCGAATCATTACCCATCGTTCATCGTCAATAAAGAACTTAAACCCATCTAGGGTATCGATATTACGAATTGAGTAAGCACCGAAACCTTTATAAACTCCTGCTTTGCAATTGGTAATAATACGTTGCTTTAATTCTTCTGTGATGTGAAGGTCGCTTCGCTCAAATTTGAATGGGTTTACAATTTCATAGACCTCATCAATTAGCTCGTCTAAGGTTTTTCCTGATTTGGCCATGAATTCCCAAATGATCAATCCCATCCAGATCCCATCACGTTCGGGTATATGTCCTTTAACAGCAATTCCTCCAGATTCTTCACCACCAACTAAAATGTCGTCAGTAACCATAATAGAGGCGATCTCTTTAAAGCCAATTTTAGTGGTGATTACTTCAAGGCCGTAATGGTCGCAAAGCTTTTTGACACGTGGTGTCACACTAAATGCTATCGCAATCTTTCCCGTTTGACCTTTGTATTTAACGAGATAATGAATCAGTAGGAGGATGAGGTGGTGTGAATCTATGAATTCTCCAGCGCCATTGAACATGCCAATTCTGTCGGCATCTCCATCGGTAGCCAAAGCACATTCAATATTCCCTTGTGTTTTAATATACTCCTCTAATTCCTTTAGGTTTTTCCCAATAGGTTCTGGGGCTTGTCCCATAAATGAGGGGTTGTAGTCACAGTGCAATAGGTCTACATTCGGAAGTATCCTAGGGAGTACACTTTGACCTGCGCCATACATCGCGTCGTATACCAAATTCATTTTAGAATTTTCAATGGCATTTAGATCAAAGTTATTCTTCACATGGTCTACATACATCGTTTCAATATCATCAACAAGAAGGGTACCGTTGGATATGAATTCTTCCAAGTTCACATCTTGATATTCAACATTGCATTGGTCTTTGATTAAGTCCTCTACTTCCTGAACGTGTTTTGGAGCTAGAGGTCCACCGAAATCAGCTTTCAATTTATAACCATTATAAGCAGGTGGATTATGACTTGCGGTAATTACAACACCAATTTGACAATCGAAACTTTTGGCCGCTAAAGAAACCATAGGTGTTGATACAAAGCCTTTGGACATCCGTACCTTGAGTCCCATTTTTAAAAACACCTGAACGCTAGTTTCCATGAATAGCGCTCCTCCAAATCGGCAATCATGTCCTACAAAAACGGTGGGGTCTTGGTAGTTTTTAATGAGCCAAGCTCCTGTTGCTTCACTAACGCGGGCTACATTTTCAACCGTAAATTCTTTTGCAATGATAGCACGCCATCCGTCGGTACCAAATTTAATTTTATCCATTTATTTTTTGAATTCTTTTATTGTTTTTTCAATAATATCGATGCAAGTATTGAGCTCATCTTCTGTGATAACGAGTGGGGGAGCAAAACGAATGATGTTTCCATGGGTTGGTTTCGCTAAAAGTCCATTTTCTTTAAGCGCCATGCATAGATCCCATGCGGTAGAGCTGTCAGGAGAATCATTTATAATGATTGCATTTAACAAGCCTCTTCCTCTAACCATAGTGACCAAGTCGTATTTAGAGATGATGTTATTCATTCCTTCACGAAATTTCTCTCCAAGTACATATGCGTTGTTGGCTAGGTCCTCTTCAATGATTACTTCTAGAGCTTTTCTTGCAACAGCACATGCCAAAGGGTTCCCTCCGAATGTCGAGCCGTGCTCTCCTGGTTTGATGCAAAGCATTATTTCGTCATCCGCTAAAACTGCTGATACGGGAAATACACCTCCAGAGATTGCTTTACCAAGAATCACGATGTCTGGTCTTGCGTCTTCATAATCTGTTGCAAGCATTTTACCTGTTCTTGCGATACCTGTTTGTACTTCATCTGCAATGAACAAGACATTGTTTGCTGTGCACAAATCTCTAACGCCTTTTAAATATCCTTCATGAGGAACAACAACACCTGCTTCGCCTTGAATAGGCTCTACCATAAACGCAGCAACATTTGGGTCTTTTAAAGCTTCTGCTAATGCGTCCAGGTCATTGTATGGAATCAATTCATATCCAGGCATGTATGGACCAAACCCTTCATAGGAAACGGGGTCGTCTGAGCTGGATATTGCAGCAAGTGTTCTTCCCCAGAAATTCCCTTTTGCAAAAATAATTTTAGCTTGATTCTCTGGAATGCCTTTGTTCATGTAGCCCCATTTTCTAGCCAATTTATTTGCGGTTTCCCCACCTTCAACACCTGTGTTCATTGGTAGGACTTTATCATAACCAAAAAGCTCAGTGATAAAGCGTTCGTACTCGCCAAGTATATTATTGTGAAATGCTCTTGATGTCAATGTTAGTATTGATGCCTGTTCATTGAGTGCTTCAATAATCTTTGGGTGACAATGGCCTTGATTAACAGCAGAATATGCTGAAAGAAAATCAAAATATTCTTTTCCATCGACGTCCCAGACACGTACACCTTTTCCTTTCGAAAGAACGACAGGAAGCGGGTGGTAATTATGAGCTCCGTATTTTTCTTCTGTTTCTATAAACTGCTCTGTTTTTCCCATTATTTTAAATTATTTTTTTTGTCTTCGTAAAATTAGTAAAATGTCTTTAGATACAATCCTGTTTACCATTGATAAGCACTGTCCTTTAACCAGTTGCCTTGAACGCGTAATGTTTGTTCGATAACATCTCTTACACATCCTTTTCCGCCTTCAATAGGGGAGTGGTAATCCACTATTTCTTTTACATCAATTGCTGCGTCTTTGGGGCAACATGAAACGCCTGCGATTCGCAAAACAGGTATGTCAGGTATATCGTCTCCCATATATAAGACTTGGTGGTCTTCAAAACCTTGTGCCTCTTTTAGCTTTTTGTAAACTTCAATTTTGTTGTTTGATTTCAGAAATACATCTTTTATTCCTATGTCTAATAGACGTTTTTTTAAATCTTCACTATAGCCACCAGTAATGATGAATAGATCATAATTCATTTTACTTGCATACTGCAAGGAATACCCGTCTTTTGAATTTAATGCCCGCACAACTTCATCTCTCATGAGGTAGACCTTCCCATCTGTTAATACGCCATCTACATCAAAGATAAAGGTCGTGATTGCTTTAAGTTTTTCTTTATAGCTCATCTTTATAGGTGTTTAATATACTTTGACTGAGTTTCTGATAAATTTCTTTGTTACCCTCATTGAGCATTTTTTCATGTTTTTTGAGGGTCTTTATATCGCCTCTTCTTGCAGGTCCAGTTTGACTTTCTTTTGCTTCCTTTTGTAGGATTGAGGCACAAGTTTTTTCTAATAGTGGTTGTAATATATCCCAGTTTAATCCTCTTATATCAGCCTCCTCTTGGCTTAAATAAACGAGATGATTTACAAAATTATTTAGAATCACTGCAACGAGGTGGTATTGTTTTCTTCTTTCTGAGGAACATTTTTCGTAATGCAATCCGCTGTGCTCGCACAAGGAAATAATTTCCTTCATCAATCCTTCATCTTTTGCCTCAATTAGAATGGGGAAATCATTCTCGAGATTTTGAGTGGTATCTTTAAAGGTCTGAAGGGGATAAAAAACACCACATTTTGATCGATTCAAGGTCTCTAACTCTAAACTTCCTGCCGTGTAGAGTGTTTTTTGATGTGCCGGAATTTGTTCTACAAGACCTTTGATCTCATCATCATTTACACATATTAAGAATATGTCTGCAGTCAATTTCTTTATTGAACTGATGAACAGGCAGTCTAAGTTAGCTGCTAAATTTTTACCTGAATCCTCATTTCGGCTGTAAACGGATGTTATCGCGACTCCTTTTGACCTGAAAAGAACACCAATAGCACTTGCGACTCTACCTGAGCCAATGATCGCAATACTTGGTGGTGTTTGGGTTTTCATTATTTAACGATATGCCATATGCCACCGTCTAATAATCCTTTGGCTTTTTTGTATTTCATTTCTTTGGTTTCTTTCCCATTTGAAATTTTAACGAGTTCGTTCCTATTCACCTTAGGAGCTGCGAAAATAGGTTGGGTTTTTTCCGGTTTTGTAGCTGAATTACGAATTGCTTCGTCAAAGCCAGCTCTTCCTGAAGGAATCTGATTTGGAGTACTTGCTTGATTATTTGATTTAGAACCACCGTAATTACTTTGCTTCTCTTCTTTATTTGTGCTCTCAACTTCCTGCTCAGCAGGGATGTCAAGTTTCATTAAAAGTTCAACAACTTCTTCATTCAGTCTAGCCAGCATGCTTCGGAATAATGCGTAGGACTCTAATTTGTAGATGACAAGTGGGTCTTTTTGCTCGTAAGTTGCGTTGTTTACAGCAGACCTTAGGTCATCCATTTCACGAAGATGCTCTTTCCATTCTTCATCAATTTTTGATAAGATGACATTCTTTTCAAAAGATTTGCTTATGTTTTTCCCTTCAGATTTATAAGCCTCCTCCAAGTTGATGATCAATTTCATTTCTCTTTTCCCATCGCTTAAAGGGAATACAATGTTCTTGTATTTTTCAGACATGGTTTCATAGACATGCTTGATTTGCGGCAATCCTTTTTCTGCAATTCTATCGCATTTTCTAATGTATTTAGAACGTGTTCTTTCATAGACCATCTCTACCAATTCTGGTTTTCCAATCTGCGTGAATTCTTCTTCGGTAACAGGGGATTGAATACCAAGCAGTCTGATGAGATCCATTTCAAATTCTTTGAAATTTGAATTTTCATTATTGTAAACTGTATTGTCGCACAAATCGTAGTACATGTTGTCCACGTCAATATCTAAACGGTCACCGTCTAAAGCATTTTTACGCTTTTTATAAATGGCTTTCCGTTGCGTGTTCATTACATCATCGTACTCAAGTAGTCTTTTACGAACACCAAAGTTGTTTTCTTCAACTTTTTTCTGCGCATTACCAATCGATTTAGAAACGAGTCCAGCAGAAATAACTTCCCCTTCTTTAAGGCCCATTCTATCCATTAGCTTTGCAATTCTCTCAGAACCAAACTTACGCATCAGGTCATCTTCTAAGGAAACGAAGAAACGTGAAGATCCTGGATCTCCCTGTCTTCCTGCCCGACCCCTTAGTTGTCTGTCAACACGTCTTGAGTCATGTCGTTCCGTACCAATAATCGCAAGTCCTCCAGCGTTTTTCACACCTTCTCCAAGCTTAATATCTGTTCCACGACCGGCCATATTTGTGGCGATAGTAACTGCTCCTGCGAGTCCTGCATTGGCAACAATCTCTGCTTCTTTTTGGTGGTATTTTGCATTTAGAACCTGATGTTTTACCTTCTTCATTTGAAGCAAACGGCTTACCAATTCAGATATTTCAACAGTAGTGGTACCCACTAGAACAGGCCTTCCTTCAGCAACCAAACGTTCCACTTCTTCAGTAACAGCATTGTACTTTTCTCTTGCCGTTTTAAACACCCAATCATCTTCATCTTTTCGGACTACGGGTTTGTTTGTAGGAACAACCACAACGTCTAATTCGTAGATATCCCAGAATTCTTTTGCTTCTGTTTCAGCTGTACCTGTCATTCCTGACAGTTTGTGGTACATTCTGAAGTAGTTTTGAAGGGTAACTGTAGCGTAGGTTTGTGTCGCTGCTTCGACGGTTACGTCTTCTTTTGCTTCAATTGCTTGATGCAATCCATCTGAATACCTTCGGCCATCTAAAATACGACCTGTAGATTCATCAACAATTTTCACCTTCCCATCCATTACTACATATTCTACTTCCTTTTCAAATAGAGTATATGCCTTTAATAGCTGGTTAATCGAATGTATTCTTTCTGATTTTATTGAGTATTCTCTAATGAGGGTATCTTTTTTCTCAATAAGGTCCTCTGTATTTAGATTTCCTTTTTCAAGTTTTGCGATTTCAGCTCCAATATCTGGCATAATGAAAAAGTCTCGCTCTTCATTTCCGGATACAAGGTCAATTCCCTTATCCGTTAATTGAATAGAATTGTTTTTTTCATCAATCGTAAAGAACAACTCGGCATCAATTTTCTTCATATGCTTGCCTTGCTCTTGCATATAAAAGTTCTCAGTCTTTTGAAGATTAACCTTTATTCCAGGTTCTGAAAGGTACTTGATGAGTGATCTGTTTTTAGGCAATCCACGAAAAGCGCGCAATAGAGCAATTCCTCCGTCTTCAAGGTCCTTTTTGTCTTTTGATTTGTCTGAAGAGCTTTCATTGATGACGGCTAACATTTTCTTTGCATCAACGATGCACTGCTGGACATAAGTCTTTTGTGCTTGAACGACGCGTTCTATTCTAGGTTTTAAGACATGGAATTCATGCTCATCACCTTTTGGTGTGGGGCCCGAAATAATCAAAGGCGTTCTTGCGTCATCAATCAGAACGGAATCAACTTCATCTACAATAGCAAAATGATGTTTTCTTTGAACCAAATCTTCAACAGACCCAGCCATGTTGTCTCTTAAATAATCAAAACCGAATTCATTATTTGTTCCAAATGTAATATCTGCTAGGTAAGCTTCTCTTCGTTCTTTTGAATTCGGGCGATGCTTGTCAATGCAATCTACGGAAAGTCCATGAAATTGGTAGAGCGGTCCCATCCATTCAGAATCTCGTTTTGCTAGGTAGTCATTAACGGTCACCAAATGGGCACCTTTTTTTGCCAAAGCATTAAGGTAGACAGGTAAGGTTGCAACAAGCGTTTTTCCCTCTCCAGTTTGCATTTCTGCAATATTCCCTTTGTGCAATACTGCGCCACCAATGAGCTGAACGTCGTAGTGTGTCATGTTCCATTGTACTGGGGTTCCTGCAGCAGTCCATTCACTATGCCAAATAGCTTGATCACCATCTATGGTGATTCCATCTTTTTTGGTTGCTAAATCTTTATCAAAATCTGATGCTTTTACAACGAGCTTGCCTTTTTGGGACCATCTTGAAGCTGTTTCTTTTATAACAGAAAAAGCTCTAGGTAAGATTTCCTTTAAAGTAATTTCTATTTGTTCGTTGATCTCTTTTTCAAGATTTTCAATTTTTTCAAAAATCTCAATTTTATCTTGAACTGAACTATTAAAATCATCTGCCGAATCTTGGAGTGCTTTTAATTTTACTTCTAGGTGCTCTTTTTCGTTTTCTATTTGAGTGATAAAACCTTTGGTTTCGTCTCGTAGACCGTCATCTGAAAGACCTTGTATCTCCGGATATACTTTATTTGTAGCCTCAACAAATGGTTGGTATTCCTTTTGGTCTTTAAGGTTTTTATCTCCAATAAGTTTCTTTAAAAAATTTCCAATCATTATAAGTGTAATTTGCGGATTGCAAATTTAATGAAATTAAAGGATGAAATGAAACGAAATACAAGCCTATTATGCATTTGATTTAAAACAAGCATTTTTGTTCTTGAGCAGTTGAAAAAAAGTGAATTTTTCTTGAGTTAATAGGAGAGTGGTTTTGTTAGAACAAGTATCTTTGTGTTATGCATCAAAAAATAATTATTCTTGATTTTGGTTCGCAGTATACCCAGCTCATTGCTAGGAGGATACGTGAATTAAACGTGTACTGTGAGATCCACCCATGGAACAAAGCTCCTGAACTTGGAGCGGATGTTGCCGGTGTAATCTTATCGGGTAGTCCTTTTTCAGTACGAGACGAATCTTCTCCGAAACCGGATCTTTCAAATATTAAAGGTAAGTTCCCTTTGTTGGGTGTTTGCTTCGGTGCTCAGTATTTGGCAGAGAATTATGGAGGTCAGGTATTGCCTTCAAGTACTCGAGAATATGGTCGTGCAATTCTGTCTTCAGTAGATAGTTCTCACACAATTTCTAACGAATTAACTGAAAACTCTCAGGTTTGGATGTCGCACGGGGACACGATTAAAACGATTCCAAATAATTATAAGATTTTCGCATCCACAGAAGAAGTAGAGGTTGCAGGGTTTTTTATCGAGGGAGAACAAACTTTTGGTGTGCAGTTTCATCCTGAGGTGTATCATTCGACTGAAGGTAAAATTCTTTTGAAAAATTTCGCAATTGATATATGTGGCTGTATAGGGGATTGGACTCCAGATTCTTTTGTAGATGAAACATGTGGACAGCTCAAGAAAAAAGTGGGTCATGATAAAGTTATTTTAGGTCTTTCTGGTGGTGTTGACTCATCTGTAGCTGCTGTTCTTTTGCACAAAGCTATTGGGAGCAACCTTCATTGTATTTTTGTCGATAATGGTTTGCTTCGCAAAAATGAATACGAGTCTGTATTAGAGTCCTACCATGGTATGGGGCTGAATGTCACTGGGGTAAATGCTTCAGAACAATTCTACACAGCTTTAGAAGGTATTAGTGACCCAGAGCTTAAGAGAAAAGCAATTGGAAAAGTATTTATAGATGTATTTGAAGCGGAATCTAAAAAAGTGCAAGATGCTAAATGGTTAGGTCAAGGTACGATCTATCCAGATGTTATTGAATCAATATCGGCTACAGGAGGCCCCTCTCAGACCATTAAGTCTCATCATAATGTTGGAGGCTTACCTGATTATATGTCCTTAAAAGTAGTGGAGCCTTTGCGGAAACTTTTTAAAGATGAGGTTCGAAGAATTGGGCGTTCTCTAGATATTGATCATGCGATACTTGGTCGCCATCCATTCCCAGGTCCGGGACTAGGAATTCGTATTTTAGGAGACGTAACTAAAGAAAAGGTACGCATTTTGCAAGAGGTGGATTATATATTCATTCAAGGTCTTAAAGATCATGGCCTTTATGATGAAGTATGGCAAGCTGGGGCAATATTTTTGCCTGTGCAATCTGTTGGTGTTATGGGGGATGAAAGAACATATGAAAATGCGGTAGCATTAAGGGCGGTATACTCTACGGATGGAATGACAGCCGATTGGTGTCATTTACCTTATGATTTCTTAGCATTGATATCAAATAAGATCATCAATCAAGTTAAGGGGATCAATAGGGTTACTTATGATATTAGTTCCAAACCACCAGCTACTATTGAATGGGAATAAAATGAAAGGACTTGTAATTTTATTGTTTGTATCGTTGGGGCTGCTGGCTCAGGCTCAGAAGTACGCGAAGATTGGAGAAAGAGATGGTGTGAAATTCTACATTCATACCGTCACCCCATCCCAATCTTTATTTGGGATTCAAGGTATTTATGGGGTGCCTTTAGAAGATATTAAATCAGCGAATCCCGAAATTATAGAGCATTTAAATATTGGTCAGGTCATTTTTATTCCAATTCGTTATAATGATGTTCAACATACGGTCCAGAGTAGAGAAACCCTTTATGGGATTGCTCGAAAGTATTCTGTTCCTA
>CAJJCU010000133.1 GCA_905182775.1 uncultured Flavobacteriales bacterium | reverse complement strand
CATCTGCACGATCAGGTCTAAGTTGATAGCGCTTCATACGTCCTTCAATACCTAAAACCTCTAGCTCCTTCCGCAATTCATCGAGCTCAGTAACAGAAACGGCGTCTTTGGGAGCATGCGCAAGTAGTTTATGGGCCTTGTTGATATTGCCACCTGTACCGTAAATAAGATAGCTCTCATAAGGATGAACAAAAGATTGAACCCAATCATTTAGCTCCTCCCATACGGTTTCAACAACTCTACCTTTTAGCATTCTTATCGTTCCAAGTTTAAAAGACCTTGATCCTACTTTTTGACCTTGCTTGAAAATGTTGATCTCCGTAGAGCCTCCCCCGACATCAATGACAACAAAGGGGTTTCCTTTATCTAGATCGAGAAGCATGAATGTTCCTAAAATAACATTGGCCTCTCTCTCACCAGAAATCAGCTGAAGGTCTATACCAGTTGCACCTTTGACATCCAATAATATCTGATCAGAATTCTCGGCCTCTCGCATCGCTGAAGTTGCAACTGCATTTAACTTGGCTACCTCGAAAATATCTGCAATAATCTTAAAGGCTCGCATCGTATTGATGAGATCCAGCTTCTTTTTGGCATCAATTCTTCCCAGAGAAAAAACATCATCACCAAGCCGCAATGGAATGCGAGTATAGGATATCTTTTTAACAAAAGAGCGCCCAGAGTCATGAACAACCTCTCCAATCAGAAGTCTCGCAGCATTTGTTCCGATATCAATTGCGCCATATTTCATTATTACAAAATTAAAAATCTATTTAAAGTAGAAAATGCTATTGAGATGATTTGTGTTTTTCGTTTCTTTGTTGCTATGAAAAAAATTAATTTTTCATTTACCAACAATGAAAAACCACAAAAGGGAAGTATTCTCATTTCTGATCCTTTTTTGGACGACCCATACTTTGGCCGATCGGTAGTCATACTATGTGAGCACAATGAAGAAGGTACTTTTGGCTTTGTCCTCAATAACTTTGCGGAAATCGATTTACATAAAATTGATGATAAATTCCCCGACATTAATGCCAGAATTGGTTTTGGTGGCCCAGTATCTAAAGACAGCTTGTTTTTTATTCACTCCTTTGGCCCTCAAATCTCAAATTCTCTGCAGATACAAAAAAACTTGTTTTATGGTGGTGACTTCGATGAAATCTGCGCCATCATTGAAAAAAAACCTGAATCAAAAAATAAAATACGTTTTTTTATAGGTTATTCTGGATGGGAAAAAGGCCAACTTGATGCCGAGCTTAAAGAAAAATCCTGGATCACAGTGAACAATGTAGACCACACCTTGATTTTAGATACGAAACAAGATGATTTATGGAAAACGGCGCTTGAAATGCAGACAGGGAAATTCAAGATGATATCAAAATTCCCTAACAATCCGAGCGACAATTAATTAGGCCTCTTGTTTTTTTTTAATAGAAGTATAAAAAAGGCTTTAATCTTTTAAAGAAATCATTATCTTTGCACTCTGAAAATGGTCGACCTCCTTTTAATTTGACCTTAGTATAAATCCTTTCAAGGAATAAGGAGCCTTGAAATACAAATCTTATAAGCCCTATGGCAACAGAAAAAACAATGCAGGGAACTGCAGATTTCGATTGGGAAGCTCTTCAATTAGACGGGTACACTCAAGTAGAAAGATCAGAAATGTCTGACGTTTACGAAAAAACTTTAACGTCAATCAACGAAAAAGAGGTAATCAAAGGAACCGTATTACACATCACCAAAAAAGAAATCATCATTAACATCGGCTACAAGTCCGAAGGAGTGATTGCTGCTAACGAATTTCGTTACAACCCAGATTTGAAAAATGGAGATGTCGTTGATGTATACGTAGAATGTAGAGAAGACAGAACAGGACAGCTTATTGTTTCTCACAAAACGGCAAGAATGCACAGTGCGTGGATTCGTGTGAATGAAGTTTTGAAAACAGGAGAAGTGATTACTGGACATGTTAAATGCAGAACAAAAGGTGGATTGATTGTAGATGTTTTTGGCATCGAAGCATTCCTTCCAGGTTCTCAAATAGATGTTAAGCCAATACGTGACTATGATGTTTACGTTGGTAAGAATATGGAATTCAAAGTTGTGAAAATCAACGAAGAATTTAGAAACGTAGTTGTTTCTCACAAAGCGCTTATCGAAGCTGAACTTGAAGAACAAAAGAAACAAATTATTTCTGGACTTGAAAAAGGACAGGTTCTTGAAGGTATCGTTAAAAACATTACATCTTATGGTGTATTTATCGATTTAGGTGGTGTTGACGGATTGATTCACATCACGGACCTTTCATGGGGTCGTGTTTCACATCCAGAAGAAATGTTGGAATTAGATTCTAAGATTAATGTTGTAATTCTTGACTTTGATGACGAGAAGAAAAGAATTGCTCTTGGATTAAAACAACTTCAGCCTCATCCGTGGGATTCACTAGATGCTGGTTTAGCAATTGGTGATAAAGTAACTGGTAAGGTTGTTGTTATGGCTGATTACGGTGCGTTTATTGAACTTGCTGCTGGTGTAGAAGGTTTGATTCACGTTTCAGAAATGAGCTGGTCTCAGCACTTACGTTCTGCGCAAGACTTTATGAAAATAGGTGATGCAGTTGAAGCTGTAATTTTAACACTTGACCGTGAAGACAGAAAAATGTCCTTAGGTATCAAGCAATTAATGCCTGATCCATGGAGTAATATCGACACGAAGTATGCAGTAAATACACAGCATGCTGCAAAAGTTAGAAACTTCACAAACTTTGGTGTATTTGTTGAATTAGAGGAAGGAGTTGATGGTTTAATCCATATCTCAGACCTTTCATGGCAAAAGAAAATCAAGCACCCATCTGAATTCTGTAAGACAGGTGAAGAAATGGAAGTAATCGTTCTTGAAATCGATCAAGAAAACAGAAGAATTTCATTAGGCCACAAGCAGTTGGAAGAAAACCCATGGGAAGTATTCCAATCTACTTTTGCTGAAGGAACTGTTCACAGCGGTACCATTATAGAAATGAAAGATAAATCTGGAATTGTTTCTTTACCATACGGTTTAGAAGGG
>CAJJCU010000132.1 GCA_905182775.1 uncultured Flavobacteriales bacterium | reverse complement strand
GTCTTGAATATTGGTATTCACCCCAACGTTTAAAGCGACGGTTGGGAAAAGTCCAGCCTCACCCCAGTTGTTGTTCTTTGCACTTATAGCGGTTTGTGCTTTGCTAATTTGAACGGCATAATTTTTTTCGAGTGCAATAAAAACAGCCTTTTTAGCAGACAAGGTATCTATACTGCTTATTTGTGCAGTGCCATACGAATAGCACAACATCAAAAGTAAAATAATACTAAGCTTCATTTTCAGTGTTTTTTTTCAGTTTAAAGACAGGCTCTGCTTCTAGTTCTGTTATTCTTTTTCCGTTAAAAAGAAATGAACCTATTCTTGTAAATTCATTCCATAGTAGTATTGCTGAGGGGTAGAAGAACAGAATGAAAATTGTTCCAAATAAAACACCAAAGGCAATTGAGGTGGCCATTGGGATTAGAAATTGTGCTTGCATACTCGTTTCTGAAATCATGGGTAATAAACCTGCAACCGTTGTCAGTGAGGTTAGTAAAATAGGCCTAAAACGCGATGCGGCAGCGGCTATTGCGGCGTCTCTTGTACTTTTACCTGAAAGCAGCAAGCCATTGTATCGATCTAGGAATACTATTGCGTCATTGACAAGTACTCCAATCAAAGCAATCATTCCGAATACGGATAGGATGGAGACAGGTATGCCAACAAGCCCATGCCCTATAATTGACCCTGCAATTCCCGATGGAATTACCAACATAATTAAGAAAGCCTGTGAAAGGCTATTAAAATGAAGCATAAGGATTACAAACATTAGAAAAACCAAAACCATTGTAACATATTGCATGGAGTCACCTGTCTTCTGACTTCTTTCAAATTGGCCTAGCTTTAATGCCTCTACATCAGGGAATAAAGAAGTACTTTTAGGGATAATTGAATCAAAAATCACCTTGTTTATTGTCGCAACTTCTTCAGGATCTATGGTTTCAGCATCTATTTTGACGATACGCTGACCATTTCTTCTTTTTAAACTCTCGGGAGCTCGCCCCATGGTGTACTCACATATTTCTCTTAAAGGAATACGCATGCCTTGAGCATTTTTGATTTTCATTTCGAATAGATCGTACGTACTGTTTCTGTCCTCAATGGGATAGCGTACCCAAATTTTAATCTCGTCCGTACCTATAATAATACGTTGGGCTTCTTGCCCGAAAAACCCTTGTCTTATTTGTGTCAAAACCTCTCCCTTAGATATGCCAAATTGTTCTGCTTGGGGTTTCATTTTGAGTTGAATTTCATTTCGTCCAGGGGGTAAATTATCTTTGACATTAATGACCCCCGTCATTGCATTGAGCTCTTTTTTAATTACATCTCTAGCAGACATGAGGTTTTTATCATTGCTAGAAGAAAGTCCGATTTCAATTTCTTTCCCGAATCGATTGAAGCCACCAACATATAAGTCTTCAGCAATTTTACCTTGGCTTAAATTATTGATTCTTTTATTGATTCGGTTCATTAGTGTGTCGAGTGGGGTTTTCGAATTTTCAGCATTTACGAAGACGCTAATTCCTCCTGTATGATTACCAGCTTGACCAATATTTTGAGTAAACCCTATTGTACTTGTATAGTAGGTCATGATCTCATCACCGGATTCTTTTTTTATGCGGTTGTTTTCCTCTATTAAAATCAGCGTTGCTTCTTCAATGAATTTTTCGGTTTCTTTTTCATTTGTACCGGGGGTGTAGGCTACTTCGATGGTAAAGAAATCTGGCTGAATATTTGGAAAAAAGGTAGCAGATAGCGTTCCATTAATGAGCATTGAAATCACAAATACAGTAAAGAATAAGGGGATGAAAAAAGTGATTCTGTACCACTTTCTTTTTTTACCCACTAAAAGGCTAACGGATTCGGTAAATACATCATCCCTGATCCACTTGATGATGGCATCAGCGATAGCTCTCACTTTCGATTCAATAGGTGACTTTGAAAAACCCGCAAATCCAATATAAATACCAAACAAGAATAAGGAGATTGGGAAAAGAATGTCCCAGCTTACTTCTGTTGGGTATAAATAGTAACCTGCAAAGATTGAGCTAGTTCCAATGATTATTGCTAAAAAGCCAAGTACAGTAGTGAGTGGTTTTTCTTTGTTTTCTTCTAACACAGTCTTTTTTGATAGGTGAGAAGGGAGCGTGATAATTCCCTCGAGTATAGAGAATATCAGACAGGCAATCGTTACAAAAGCCATTTCACGCATCATCTCTAAGCCTTCAACGAAAAACAAAACAGAGAATGCAACTATAGTGGTGAAAACGGATGTGCACACGGAGGGCAATACTTCCATTGTACCATCGATAGCCGCTTGTTTAGATGTTTTTCCTTTTTCAAAATGGGCATAAATATTTTCAGCGATAACAATACCATCATCTACCAAAATTCCTACCACGAGGATCATTCCAAATAAGGAGATCATATTGAGTGTTATTCCATAAAAGGTTCCTAAAATGAACATTCCCAAAAAGGAGAATGGAATTCCAAAAGCCACCCAGCTCGAAAGCTTGATATTCAAAAAGAGTCCTAGGAAGACAAGAACTAAAACCAACCCCGTAAGCCCATTTCGGGTTAATAAATCAATTCTTCCTTCAAGAAGCTCATTGAATTCAAAATAGATGTCAAACTGAAAATCCGGATAGGTTTCGTTAAATTTATTTTGGTAGGCATGAAGGGTATTTGATATTTTTTCAATGTCTTGGTCTTTTGTTTTTTCAATTTGAAAAGAAACGGCAGGGAGTCCATTAAAAGAAGATTTCTGTGAGCTTTCTGAGTACCCAAGATTGACATCAGCTACGTCACCGATTACCACCCTTTCACCACTTTTTGTAGTCCTTAATGTGATCTCTGCTATTTCTGCTGCAGTTAATACCCGGTTGTTAGCACGAATACTCATGTCTTGTGAGTTCCCCCGAATCAAACCAGTTGTAATGTTTAGGTTTTGACTACTAATTGCAGCCGAAACTTCCTGAAACGAAGTGTTGTAGCGCACCATGTCGTCTTCACGAATGTTAATTGCGAATTCCTTTGTGGGGAATCCCATTTTTACGATTTCAGTAATATTTTTGGTGTTTAGTAAATCTTGTTCAACTTTTGTAGCGAGGTCAACAAGAGCGATGTCTGTTATGGCTTTGTTTTTGGCTGAAATACCAATAAAAGAAACGACACTTCCCATACCTCCTGAAGTCAGTTTATTCAATATGGGTTTTTCAGCCCCAGCTGGAAAGGAATTAATAGAATTAATAGCATTTTCCACCTCGCTTAAGAGCTCATCCATATTTGCATCTTGGTAAGCTTTTACTTTTACCGAAGCCATGTTTTCAGATGAGGTAGAGTTGATCTCATCAATAGCTGAAAGTCCCTTGATTGCTTGTTCTATTTTAATTGTAACCCCTTCTTCCATTTCTGTTGGTGAGGCTCCAGGATAAAAAACGGAAATGATGATCGTTTGTGGATTAAGCTCAGGGAAAAATGATTTCTTCGTATTGAAAAAAGAAAACAACCCAAATATTATAATTATGGTTATAAATGCATTGCCCCAAACAGGTCTGTTGACAAAAAAGGTAATTATTTTTCTCATTTCTCTTGGGTGATTCCGATGTACTTTTTAATACTTTTCGATGGTAACAGATATTGAACAATAAGCGTATCTTCATTTGTCAACCCCTCTACAAATAAAGAATCTTGCTTTTGACTGAGAATACGTATGTCCTTTTGAACGAGCTGAAAGTTTTCTAAAACGTGAACCTTATTTTGTTTAACTGCTGAAGATGGAATGACTGCAACGGATTCTGAAATAAGATTATTGATACTAGCAGTCACATATTGTCCTGCCAGTAGTGTTTCTTTATTTAATGATGTGATCGAATAGTAGGCATCAATAGACTGCGTATTCGTATTGATTTCACTAGCCATGCGCAGTAGATTTCCTTTTCCTATTTTCTTGCCTTTGGCATCGAAAAAGTCTACGGCCCCTTTTGATTTAAACTTGTTCAAAGCGGCAATGGGGATGGGCAATCTTACTTCGAGGCTTTCTATATTTGAGATACGGGCGATTTTGCCTCCTGGATTAACAATTGAGCCTGGTTCCGTATAAACTGCCGTGACTGCTCCATCAAATGGCGCCAAGTAGATATATTTGGATATTTTCTCCTCCATACTCTTGATGTTCCAGTACTCTCCATAGATACCTTTAGAGGTAATGAATAGTTTTTCTTTTTCTGAATCAAAAGTTGGAAGATTAGGTAAAAAAGAGGATGGTTTGATGGACTTGAGGAATTTCTCCCATTTTTCATACGTATCTGCATAATCAATTGATAAATCGGGAAGTATTGAGATTACGAGGTTTGACAGTTGTGCTTTCCTACCGTTCAGTGAATAGAACATCTCTTCGGATCCGACCTTGTATAAAAGGTCGTTTCTTTTGAAACGACTCCCAGGCTTTAAAATGAGATCTCCTTGCTGTAGTTTACCTTGTATTTCAAAGGCGATATCTAAAGCTGTAAAAGGTGTTATTTGTCCATAAGAGCTAATGGTGAGCGCACGCTTTTCATTTTTGACGGTTTTGACAGAGATGTATTTGCTTGTTTCAATTCCTTTTTTCGCTTTAATTTCTTCTTTTTTGTTTGATAAAACAATGAAATAGAGCATTCCTGTAATTCCTATTGAAAGGAAGAATAAGATGATTTGATTTTTTTTCATGTAATCGGGTAGCTTAGTTTTAACGGTCAGTCTCTAAAAATAGTCATTGCTAAATAAACGTGCAATCATTCTAATCTAAAAGAGTTTTGACTTTGTTAATTATTGTTATAGCCACGTAAATCATTTATATTTGGTCAACAAACTCACAAATGAACTATTTCAAAATATTTTTATTAATGTTAGCCCCTTCTGTTGTATGGGGGCAATTTCAGTTTTCATATTCGGATTCAATTTCGGTAAAAAGTAATAATGAAGAACTAGAAATGCCATGGGCCGGAGGTCTTAATTATCCTCAGTTTTCATCCATTGATTATGATTTTGATGGTGATTTGGATTTGTTAGTTTTCGATAGGAGTAGCAATCAATTAAAAATATTTGCACAATACGAGCTTGATGGCGCTCCTCATTATAAATATGATCCGCAAGGAGCTTCTTCTTTTCCGCAAGACATTCGCTACCGTTTATTTGCCATTGACTATGATGGAGATGGTAAAAAGGATTTGTTTGCCTATGGAATAGGCGGTTTAAAGGTCTATCGAAATACAGGTGACAATTCAAGCGGTCTCTCTTGGGAGGTTTCCAAAGAGCTTTTGTATTCAGACAACTGGGGGACATCATTGTCTTTATATGTCAGTTCTAGTGACATTCCTGCAATTGTTGATGTTGACGGAGACGGAGATCTTGATATACTTACTTTTCATATTGGTGGTGAGTACCTGCGCTACCATCAAAATCAAAGCTTTGATCTTTATCAACATAGCGATTCATTGATTTTTGAGCTAAAAAATGAGTGTTGGGGAACTTTTCGCGAAGACGTGAGTACCAATTCTGTTTTTTTAAATGACGATACGACGCCTTGTTCGGTGGGGAATGTTCCGAACCCTGAGTTTCCAATCGTTGAAGCTAAAAATGAGGGGGCGGTTAAAGCCCATTCAGGTTCAACCATACTAGCTCTGGATATTGACGGCTCGGGTGTAATGGATATTGTTTTGGGCGATGTAGCTTTTTCTAATCTGAACCTTCTTATTAATGGTGGTGATTCAGTGAACCAGAATTCTGCTATGGTAACCACGGATCCTTTTTTTCCATCAAATAGTATTCCTGCGAATATGACATTATTCCCAGCTTCATTCAACCTGGATGTAGACTTCGATGGTGTGAAAGATTTAATAGTGGCTCCAAATGCAAAGAATATTTCTGAAAACGAGAAGAGTGTTCATTTTTATAAAAACACTGGTACCAATGAGGTTTCCAATTTTGTTTTCCAATCAAATGACTTTCTTCAGAGTGATATGATTGATCATGGCACAGGATCGATTCCTATCCTTAGTGATATTGATGGAGATGGTCTCGTTGATTTAATAGTGGCAAATTTTTTCGCTTATAAAGCGGTCTTGAATAAGGAAAGCCGCATTGCATACTATAAAAATATGGGGACAATATTGCAGCCAGAATTCACTTTGGTTGATTCAGATTTTCAAAACTTATCGGAATTAAATATGGGCTTAAGGATGTTTCCAACTTTTGGAGATCTTAATGGAGATGGTAATAAAGATATGCTCTTAGGTCTAGAAGATGGTACTTTGGCCTATTTTGAAAATATTTCGGCAGGAGCTTCCCCAGTTTATGCTGCGCCTATAATTAATTATAAGGACAACAACAATACGCCCATACAAAATGGTCTTTATGCAGCACCTCAATTATTTGACCTTAATAAAGATGGTCTATTAGATTTGATTATTGGTATTAAAACTGGAGAGCTGGTTTATTATCAAAATATCGGGTCACAGTTTGTTCCTTCGTTTGAATTAGTCACTACACTTCTTGGCGGTATTGATGTTTCTGATGATACTCCTAATGGTTATTCAGCACCTTGTTTCTTTAGTTTAAATGATACGACATTTGCCGTGATAGGCTCAATAGATGGTAAATTAAGATTTATAGAAGGTATTGATGGTCACATTGCTGAAGGTGATGTTTTTGAGAGTGTGAATGAAGAATTCCTTGGCATTAATGTAGGGGCTTATAGTGCTGCGGCCATTGCAGATCTCGATTCAGACAATCATTTGGATTTATTTATTGGTCAGGATTTAGGAGGGGTATTCTATTTAGAGGATAATGTAAGTGGTAATCTTGGTCTTTCAGATATTGGCGTTTATGTGGGTTTCAAGGTTTGGCCCAACCCTTGTGCTGATTTCTTGAAAATTGAGGTGCTTGATGGTAAGTATAATGAAATAGCGAAGCTGTATGATGTTACTGGTAAATGTCAGGCTACCTTTGTTTTAAAAGATAAAATCAATAAGGTGAATATAAAAGGCTTGAATTCTGGTGTATATTATTTGCAATTCAGTTCCTCACAAAGAGCCATAAAGCTCATTAAGTTTTAATTTATCGGATATTTAAATTTAAAATCTCTTTCCCCATTAAAGAGGCCTTCAGGTTGTCTCCAATTTTTACTGCTCCTACACCTGATGGAGTTCCCGTAAAGATTAGGTCTCCTCTTTTTAATGTCACGTATTTAGAGACATAAGAAATAATATTGTCAAAAGAAAAAATCATATCCTTGCTATTGCCTTTTTGAACGCTTTTACCATTTAGCTTCAATTCAAAGTCAATTTGATCTTTTACTTCATTGATTGAAAACCAGTGTTCTGAAAGCGGTGCACTTTGGTCAAAGCTTTTTGCAATTTCCCAAGGCAGTCCTTTTTTCTTGCATTTCTCTTGAAGGTCTCTGGCTGTAAAATCAATACCTAGCGAAAAGGAAGAGTAATATGTTTTGGCAAATTTCTCTTGAATGTTTTTACCCACTTTATCAATTTTTAGAACAATTTCACATTCGTAATGGAGGTCATTCGTAAATTTAGGGTAGAAGAAGTCGCGCGTTCTGAGTAATGCGCTTTCGGGTTTCATAAAGAAAAGAGGAGAGGTGGGAAGTTGCGCATTCATTTCTTTTGCATGCTCTGCGTAATTCCGCCCAATACAAATTATTTTCATGAATTAAATTTCTTTTGAAGGTCAGTGAGTTTTTCCCCCATGTTCTTTTCGGTGTTTTCCCTTCTTTTATCTTTAATATCTTCCATTGCTTTACGGAGTACAGACTTCGTGTATAATGGGAAATCAGCTTCAAGCATCCACCCGTAATAGCCAGGTTCTTTTTTAGAGATTTCTTCTATTGTTTTTCCTTTATGCTTTCCGAAATTATAAACCACCTCATTTTTAGTATTCAAAGCGATACGCCCCGCCATATCGATGACTTTATTCGTTCCTGCTCTAGAGAAATCAGCTAAAGCAGCTGCGTTACAGTCTAGATCATATTTATCCAGTTGCTTCTCTAAAACTTCCCAGGTTGCTTTAGTGTCATGCATAGCGTCGTGTGCATTCTTGAGTTCCTTTTCACAGTAGAATTTGTAGGCAGCAACGAGTGTTCTTTGCTCCATTTTGTGAAAGATGTTTTGAACATCAATAAAATTTCTATTTGTTAGGTCAAAATCAATACCTACCCGTAAAAATGCTTCTGCGAGAACAGGGATGTCAAATTTATTTGAATTATAGCCAGCCAAATCAGAATTACCAATAAAGGCTTTTACCTCCTCTGCTATTTCTTTAAATGTCGGAGCTTTTAATGCACGTTCATTTGTGATGCCGTGTATGTCAATTACCTCTTGAGGGATATCCATTTCTGGATTTACAATCAGATTCAGTTCTTCTTGAGATGTGTCAGGATGAACCTTGAGAATAGCAATTTGAACAATTCGGTCTTTGGTTATTTGAAGACCCGTAGTTTCCAAGTCAAAAACGCAAAGTGGATTTTTGAGTTTGATATTCATTTACCTGAGTGCAATTGAATGCTATGGGATTATAATAAACTCTGTTCTACGATTTAACTGATGATCTTCTTTTGAACATTCAGCAGAACAGTCACAGTTATTAATGAGTTTCGACTCACCGTATCCTTTGGATGTAATTCGGTCAGAATTGGTGATACTCTTCGCAATATAACTTGCAGCTGACTTTGCTCTTTTCTTTGAGAGTCTAGAATTATATGAAGATGATCCTCTACAATCTGTATGCGAACCGAGCTCAATTTTCACTTCAGGATTTTCGTTCATGATTTTAACTATTTTGTCTAGTTCAACCATGGCATCCTCTCTGATGTCAAACTTATCGAAGTTATAGTAAATCATAAATGGTCCTAAATCTGTTCCGATCTCCTTTTTATCCAGCATATAGTTTAGGCTGATTAAAGAGTCCGTTGTAAGCTCTGTATGTAATTCATATTTAGAAACGAGGTATCCATCGGCACTAACAGTTATGGTATAATCCAATTTGTGCCCAAATGGTTTTTTATCGACTAGCGAAGATATAAAGGCACCTAATGAATCCGTTGTCAAAAGCTCAGCTTGATCTTCGCCCATTGAAAACAATACCTGAGCATTTGGAATCATTTCTCCAGTTTTTCGGTCGGCTACGATACCATCAAGAAAGTATTCAAAGAATGGTATAATAACTTGTTTCTCTTCGTCTAATAAAACGCGTTTGTAGATCTCCTCATAGGCTAGGTCACAATTTGTGGAGAATTTATCAGTATATGGATCAACCGTTTGTTCATTATAGTAGTAGGCAAGTTGGTATTCCTTACATTTCTCTAATTTTGAAAGAAAGATACCATCTCTAACACGTGGTCTTAAGGTCGAAGATGTTTGATCCTCGCAGTTTAAGCAAGTGATTTCGATGTACGATTCTTCTGGGATTTGTTTGTTTTGAGAATGAACAATTTCGCCATTTAAAAAGGCAATATTTCTAACATTGCTTTCTACATTGATGCGGTATATGTCTTTTTCTCCCTTACCACCTTTTCTAAACGAAGAAAGATACGCTTTTTGGCCGTCTGCGGTATGTGTATAAAAGATATCGTCACCAACGGAGTTGATTGGGTAGCCCAAGTTTACAGGTGTTCCCCACATGCCATTTTCATCTCGAACGGACATGAAGACATCAAATTCGCCCATACTTGTTGAGTCATTACTTGAGAAGTATAGAACATTTTTATCAAGACCCATAAATGGTGCGTCTTCATCCCATTGTGAATTAATCGTACCACCTATGTTTTTAGGTTCAGACCAGATTCCATTTACTTGCTCCATAAAGTAGATGTCTCTTTTGCCATAGCCGCTTTCTTTGTCGGAAACGAAAAAGACCATATTACCGTCAGGTGAAACTGTATAATGCGTCTCCCATCGTGTTTCTGTATTTACGCCTGATTTAGATACGGGTGCGATCGGTGTAAATGATCCATTTTTAAGATCACTGAAATAAATATCACCTGATCCTTTTTTGTCGTTATATGTATAGACACGTCGCTCATCAATACTCACACTCACACTTGCTTCGTTAAAGTTTGGTTTGCACATATCCATTCTAGTTGGACTGTACCATTTATCACCTTCCGTTAATGATGATTGGTATATATCTTCAGGAAAGTGATTGAGCATTGGGTCTTTAAATCCATTTGAAGCTCCATCGGCCCATGGGCGTCTAGAGGTAAAATACAAGGCTTTACCATCTAAAGAGATATTTGATGAAAAATCGGCAAACTCTGTATTGATTGAATCCCCTAGGTTTTCTACAGTCACATCTCTTGGTGAAGCCATCAATGCCTTTCCAACTTGACATTGTGCAATTCTTTTTTCGGCAACGATAATTAGTTCAGATCCTTTATTGGTCTGTTTTAGAAACTCTTTGTAGTTCTCAGTAGCCTTATCGAAATCTTCATTTAAATGATGGGCTCGACCTAAATGATAAAAAACATCAGCAGGAACAGCCCCCTCTTTTGTTGAGTACATGTCATAGTTCTTGTCGATACTTCCTGTGGAGGCGGAGAATAATGAAATAGCTTTTACATAATCTTGGTGCATCGTGAGCGCTATAAATCCTTTTCGGTATTTATAGTTGGCACTTTCAGGGTTTATTTTCAATAGCTTATCTGTAATTAGATCGGCGTAATGAAAAAAGTTTTCCTGAAGCATGCGGGAGCAGTTAACAACTAGGTCTTTCTCTGAAGCTTGTGTAATTAAATTTTTCACCTCAATTTCAGAAAACTGAGATAAACTTTTAAATGAAAATGACACAACGGCCAAAAAGGCCAATACAAAACTAAATTTTTTCATAATTTTCAACTCTTATAGGTCTAAATATCGCGATTAATGTCGAATTCTTCTAAATAGTCAGCAACTTTTCTTACAAACCGGCCTCCAAGTGCACCGTCTATGACACGATGGTCATAGGCATGAGACAAAAACATCTTGTGTCTGATGCCAATAAAATCACCGTCTGGTGTTTCGATAACTGCCGGTACTTTTCGTATGGCTCCTAGGGCCATAATAGCAGCCTGAGGTTGGTTGATGATAGGAGTTCCCATGACATTCCCAAACGACCCTACATTTGTGACGGTATAGGTTCCTCCTTGAATGTCTTCTGGTTTTAATTTATTGTCCCTCGCATTCGCAGCGAGTTGATTTACGCTTTGGGTCAGCCCTGTTAGGCTTAGTCGATCTGCGTTTTTAATTACAGGAACAATTAAATTACCAGTAGGTAGGGCAGTTGCCATACCAATATTAATATTCTTTCTTACGATGATTTGTGTCCCTGAAACAGAAACGTTAATCATCGGAAAGTCTTTAATAGCCTTAACAATAGCTTCAATAAGTATCGGTGTGAAGGTGATGTTCTCGCCCTCTCTTTCTTTGTATGCTTTTTTGATTTTATTTCTCCAATTTACAAGATTCGTTACATCTGCCTCAACATATGAGGTAACATGTGGAGAAACTTGTTTGGACATCACCATATGGTCAGCGATCAGCT
The DNA here is from genome assembly GCA_905182775.1 of uncultured Flavobacteriales bacterium. GTDB lineage: Bacteria > Bacteroidota > Bacteroidia > Flavobacteriales_D > Crocinitomicaceae > UBA952. The sequence goes on along the minus strand of CAJJCU010000132.1, from coordinate 5,619 downwards.
TTCTCATACGATCCATTTCTATGATCTGATCTTCACCACTAGGGATAACCACTGGAGCAGGTTTTGATTCTAAAGACACAGCTGATTTTGCTGGGATTTGAGATGCACTGGCTGCTGTGACAGGAGCTTTTGTTATATGTGCTAGTATATCTTTCTTCGTTACACGACCCTCTGCACCTGATCCTGCTATCTTTTCAAGATCATTTTGAGAGACCCCTTCTTTCTCTGCAATACTTCGAACTAATGGTGAAAAGAATTTTCCATTGGATCCGTTTTTAGAAATACGACTTGAATCAGAAGGACTAGTCGTTAAAATTTCTTGTTGTTTAGGGCTTTCGTTTTCAGTGTTCTGAATAACGGCTGCTTCTGACTTGCTGGTATCTGTTTTACTTTCTTCGATTTCAACTTCAGAATCAGTAGAGATTATGGCAATAACATCGCCAACTTGAGCGACCTCATCTTTCTCAAAAAGTTGCTTGACTAATATACCCTCAGCTTCAGATGGAAGCTCGTTGTCTACCTTGTCAGTAGCAACTTCTACTAAGGGCTCATCCATAGATACTAAATCACCTGGATTCTTTAACCAATTCGTTATTGTTGCCTCTGTAACACTTTCTCCCATTTTAGGAAGACGGATTTCAATTTCTGCCATTTAAATTCCATTCAAATTTTACAGGCGTAAAGATAGAAAACAAAGACGAAGTGCAAAAGCTATAGGTCTAAATATCTCCATTTATTTAATAATACCCGTAAGTCTTTTATAATCGAATAATCTTTGGCGTAATTAATATTAACCTGGTCGACTATTTTGTGGTCCTGAATTGTATTACCTGTTAAGGGGTTTAAAAGTCCTTTTTTTAGGGATGGTAAAGTATTTCCATTTTCAATATGCTCTTGTGAAATGGAGCAATAACCCACAAATGACACACTTCCTTTTAAAACAGAGAAAAGATTCATGAGAACCTTTTTTTTGTCCTTATAGAACCAAATCAGAAGAGGGGACAATGAAAAACCGATCATGGTCGCGAATAAATCAAACAAGCGCTTAGACCTTAGATTATCTGGTCTCAAGATCGAGTTGATCTTCATTGCATAAAGGTCTCCTCTTGTTTCAATTGAGTTACTACCAATAATAAAACTCGTATCTGGTTGTGCGATTTTAAAATGTAATTCTTGTCCTGCAAGTTGGTTCATGCAAGAAATTATTTCACTCGGGGTTACATTTTTTGCACAAAAGATAAGCTCGTTGAATTTTACGTTGCTGTTTTTGTGAATGTATTTATTGATCTCATGGCTGAGATTCGTTTCTTCATTAAAGGAAATCATAGAGCCTATACTAAGGTAGGTTTCTTCAAGAAGCCCTTTTACGCGATTAGTCTCTTGCGCATCTCCGCAAATTATAAAATGTTTTGTTTTTACATTTTGGTATTTTAACGAATCGTTTAAATACAGGTTTGTCAAAGATGTTTTTAGATAGTGAGCGAAAATCACCCAAGCACCACCCAAAAGAATAAAGACTCTTGAGAATTGAGCATCCTTAGGAAGTAGAGCGTATACAAGTAGGATTAGTGCCGTACCGAAGAGCGTTGATTTAAGGATCGATGTTGGCTTGGGTTCTTTGTCATAGACTCCAAAGAATAACGATGACATCAACCATGTAAAGCCATAAATGGGAATGGAATATCTAAAGACAAAATCAGGAAAATGAATATCTGATGCTTTCCAATGGTTGGTTAGTAGGAATAGCCCAAATAAAATAATTCCAAAATCTGCAATAAAAGGAAAAGAAAATTTTATAAAACGATTTGTAATTGCCAAAAGCGCACGAAAGTAGATTGCGGCATGAATGGCGAATGAAAATGTTTTGGCGTTATTTTTGGAAAAATGCTTTTGAGCGAAGATGACCATGGCCTTGTAAAAAACAAATACATAGTTGACGGAGCTCTTTTTTGTGCTTTCACCCTTGTAATGTATGATGGTCGTTTTGGGAAAGTAATAATTTTTAAAGCCAGCTTTCGTAATCCTATAGGAAAAATCAATATCCTCTCCATACATAAAAAAAGTTTCATCGAGTAGGCCAATCTGATCTACAGCTTCCCTGCTAACGCATAAGAAGGCACCACTAAGTATATCAATTTCATGAATTTCATTTTCAGAAAGGTACCCTAAATGATAAGCGCCGAAACGTTTGGATTTCGGAAATAGAGCGGACAGTCCGAAGATTTTATAAAAGGCGACAGCGGGTGTTGGTAAACCACGTTTGGATTCAGGTAAGAAATCTCCATTACCATCTACCATTCGTACTCCCAATCCTCCACAGATAGGGGTTTCATTCATGAATTGAATGATCTTTTCAAAGGTATGCTCTTCAACAACGGTATCTGGATTCAGAAGCAAAATATATTTTCCTTTTGAAATTTTAATGGCTTGGTTGTTTGCCATTGAAAATCCTTTATTGTCTTTGTTTGCAATGAGATGAACATCAGGGAACTTGTCCTTGACCATATCTACAGAGCGGTCGCTGCTGTTGTTGTCAACTACAAAAACCTCGGTTTGGCATTGCAGAGAAGACTTCCTAACAGAGTTTAAACATTGTTCCAAGAAGTACTCTACGTTATAGTTAACGATAACGATGGATAAATCAATAGGGGTTTTGACAGGATCCATTATTTAGCTGCAATACAAGAGATTTCTATAGGGACATCAAGAGGTAATTTGGCTACTTGCACTGTTTCTCTCGCGGGAAATGTTCCATGGAAATAGGAGGAGTATATTTTGTTTACCGCAGCAAAGTCATTCATGTCTTTCAAGAAAATACTACACTTTAAAACATCGTTTAGCGACATGTCTGCCGCTTTTAAAAGGGATTCAATATTACGCATGACCTGCTCGGTAGCTTCTTCTATTGAACCTATTTCTAGATCCTGAGTGCTTGGGTTAAGCGGGATTTGTCCACTAATATATAGCGTGTCGTTTTTTAAGATCGCCTGACTGTAGGACCCTACTGGTTTTGGCGCATTGGGTATATCAATTGCTTTTTTCATCTTGGGATAGCAAACTTTTACTAGGTTTTATACTTTTACAAAGAAACGACAAAAAAACCTTATGAGAATATTGTTGGTTGACTTTTACGATTCTTTCACTTTTAATCTGCTTCACTATCTGGAGTGTGAAGAAACTCAAGTTGATATTATTAGAAATGATGAAATAGCAAGCCTAAAACAATTAGATGCTTATTCGCATGTTGTTTTATCTCCAGGTCCAGGTTTGCCTGAAGAGAAAGAAAACCTTAGTGAAATCATCGTTTATTGTTCAGGTAAGATTCCTATTCTAGGCATTTGCCTGGGCATGCAGGCAATTGGTCAGTTTTTAGGTGGTGAGCTCGTGAATATGGGGGAGGTAAAGCATGGTGTATCCGAAACTCTTGTTGTAGCCAATACTAAACATTTGTTTCGTGAATTGCCAGCATCTTTTGAGGTGGGTTTATACCATAGTTGGTTTATTACGGCATTGGAGGAGCAATATATTGACGCTAGATTGGAGAATGGTAAAATCATGGCAATCTCATCTCCTTTAAAGAAATTATACGGGGTTCAGTTTCATCCTGAGTCCATTCTTTCCGATCACGGAATGGCATTGTTGCGTAATTTCATTAAGCTTTGCTAATTCTAAACTATATTCGCTCGTTGTTGTTTATTCTAAAAAATAATTAAATGCACAAAACACTTCTCTTTTTAATCATTATTTCACCTTCTATCCTCATGGCTCAAGGAGCTAAAGTCATTGGTAGAGTTTTTAATAGTTTAAACAATAGCCCTGTAGAATTTGCCACTATAAAAGTCGTTAATGAGCAAAAAGGTACGGTCAGCTCTGAAGACGGCACCTTTGAAATCGACAACCTTTCTCCTGGTATTTATTCGTTTAAGGCGACAGTATCAGGTTTTAAAGCCTTTTTTATTAGTGAGGTCACGGTCACCAAAACGAGGGTGGAATTCCTTGATTTCGCAATGGAGGAGTTGGTTTTAGAGCAACAAGAAGTAGTGGTTACAGCTTCGCAATTTATACAAAGAAAAGAGTCGCCGGTCTCATTAAAAACCTTAAATGCAACAGAAATTGAAAGATTACCTGGCGCCAATAGAGATGTAAGTAAGGTGATTGCGGCACTTCCGGGTGTGGCTTCAAGAGCAACCTTTCGAAATGACATTATTATTAGAGGAGGCTCACCAGGTGAGAATAAATTTTACTTAGATGGAATTGAGGTTCCAAATATAAATCATTTTGCAACCCAGGGGAGCAGCGGAGGACCTGTGGGGCTTTTAAATGTAAACTTTATTAGAGAAGTTGATTTTTACTCTGGCGCATTTCCCTCTAACAGAGCAAATGGGTTGAGCTCTGTGTTGGCATTTAAGCAAAAAGAGGGGAACAGTGATGGTCTGATTGCTAATTTTGCCCTAGGATCGAGTGACGCAGCTTTAACCTTAGATGGTCCCCTTGGAGAAAAAGCGAATTTTATTTTTTCAGCAAGACGCTCGTATCTGCAGTTTTTATTTGCAGCGCTTCAATTGCCTATTCTTCCTACCTACAATGATTTTCAGTATAAAGTGAATTTGCGTGTAAATAAGAAGAATAAAGTATCGTTTATAGGCCTTGGCGCGATCGATGATTTTAATTTGAATTCTTCTGTAAATGATGGTGTGACGGACCCAGATACGCGGCAGTATAATAACTTTATTTTAGGAAACTTACCACTTCAAAAGCAATGGAATTATGCCTTGGGAATGAATTGGCTGCATTATTCAAAGCATTCCTATCAGAATTTTGTTGTGAGCAGAAATCTACTGAACAACCAATCGATTCGATATAAAGACAATATCGAATCTGATGAGAATTTATTATTAGACTATTCCTCATTCGAGGCCGAAAACAAGTTTCGTTTTGAGCATACCTACAATAAAGGTGGGTGGCGAATTAATGCTGGTTTAGGGTATGAATTTGCACGTTATTTCAATTCAACTTATAATAACGTTACTGTTCAGGGTTTTCCTGTGGTGATTGATTTCGAGTCTAATCTGCCCCTGAACAAATTCAGTTTGTTCTCTCAAGTAAGTAAGGCTTATTTTAAGGAGAAACTGTCCACATCATTTGGCTTGAGAACAGACTTTAGCAGTTATTCTAGTAGCTTGGCGAATCCCTTAGACCAGCTGTCTCCCAGTTTTTCGATGCGCTACATGTTATCTAAGTCTTTTTCGGTTAGTGGGAATCTAGCGAGATACCATCAATTGCCTTCTTATACAATACTTGGTTACCGCAACCAGCTTGGCGTTTTGGCAAATAAAGAAAATGAGATTAAATACATTAGAGCCGATCATGCAGTATTGGGTGCTGAGTATCTAACGGATTGGAAATCTCGTTTCACAGTCGAAGGGTTTTATAAAAATTATTCTCGTTATCCATTTTCAATCAATGACTCAATAAGTCTTGCCAATATTGGTTCTGATTTTGGTGTTGTGGGTAATGAAGAGGTGACTTCATCTTCCAAGGGGAGGAGCTATGGTTTAGAGTTTTTATACCAGCAAAAGTTATTAAAAGGCTTTTATGCGATTCTTTCTTACACCTTGG
>CAJJCU010000131.1 GCA_905182775.1 uncultured Flavobacteriales bacterium | reverse complement strand
TAAAGTAAGAAAAACGATAACCAAATAAGAACGGGGGGGGTATAACGTTTGGGATAACCTTCATTTTCATGTAGTATGCCAAAAAAATATTGGATTCAAACAAAGAGTGCTCTAACGATAGTTCTGTCTAATAGAGATATGTATAATCGTAATTGAAACAAGTCTTTAGGTGAAAAAATCAAAACAAAGTCATCTGATCGTTTTCATCGTCATTTTCTCTCTCTTTTTTATCACTTAAATCCCACTCAATTGTTTTAGAATCTTCATCCACATCTGTTTTTTGATCTTTAGGCGCAGAAGTAGGAGGCAAATCGTCTTTAGTCCGAGTAGTTTTCTTTACTTCTGTTTTCGATATTTTTTCTTTCTTCGATTTTACTTTTGCCGTTTTTTCTTTGTGGAGCTTTACTTTTACTTCAGTAAGCACTTCCTTTTTAGGCTTGGTCGTTTCAACTTGAATTGCTCCCACTGTGCTTACAAGTTCAGCATCAGAAACGGGCTCATTGGACTGCGGAATATCCTCAACGGTATTATCTGGCCAAGGTTCAGCTCCTACACCTATTTCATGACTCAACATAACCTCCTTAACTTTAAGTTTGGTAAGCTGATTGCCTTGTGCCTTCATCCCTTTTACGTCAATAAAAGAACTTAAGTCCATTAGGGTATCAGGAAGATTTTTGGTGCTCTTCAAGTGCTTATTGTAAATAATACGGATCTCAGGTTTAAATGCAGTTGACACCACGTCTAAGCAAGAGCCCTCTGTTTCACTTATAAATAACACTCTTTTGTTATTGTTAATCTCACATTCAAAACGCTTGACATAATGAAGGTCTTTATCGCCATCATAATAAACTGCAGATACCGCGTGAGAGGGATTCCATTTCTCAAGATGAATCAAGTCATCTTCGAAACGCGTAGAAAGGTTAAAATCACTTAACCTATACTCACCATTGGAATAAAGTGATAAGATGCGATCCTCTCCTTTGAATTCACCAATGAATCTGCCTCTTTCCTCATCATTGAGTCGCGCTACAATATCATCAAACCAAATTTTCCGAGCAGCAAGCGTAGAGCCACCTGTTTCTTTTAAGAGAACCTTTTGAACGATATCCTTTGTGACCCGATTCCCAGTCGATTTTCTTCCCTTTATAAGAAGTTCACCCAAATCCACATCAAACTTCAAACGCTTTAAATGGGGACGTGATCTCAATACAACAGTAACAATCTCTCGCTCTCCATTCGGATTTGCTGAGAAATAAAGAACCTTCGATCCCTTATTCCCTTTCGTTAGGTCATACTCTGTGTCGCGCGTAATTGAATTGACATAAAACCTTTTCATCATTGTAGGACCGCCACTACCATCAGAATACATGACATTGTAGATGGTTCTTTTATCTCCTTTTTTCCAGACATTTGCATAGATTAGATCTTTGCCCACAAACTTCTTGTCCGTAACTCTAGTTATCATCATTTTACCGGTGGAAAAGAAGCATATAATATGATCTAGCTCTGAGCAATCATTGACAGCTTGAAGCTTCCGTAATCCATAACCAATAAAGCCTTCATCATAATCTACATAAAGTTTTTTATTAGCTATTATAACCTTAGTCGCACTAATGTTTTCAAAAGTTTTGACCTCAGTTTTACGTTCTTTTCCTTCCCCAAATTGTTTTTTTAGGTTTTTAAAATAGTCGATTGAATACTCAATGAGATTCGCCAAATGATCCTTAACTTCTTTGATTTGACTTTCAATTTTCACGAGATTATCATCTGCCTTTGAGCTATCAAACCTTGTGATTCGAATCATAGGGATTTGTGTTAACCTATGTAAATCCTCATCCGTTATCTCACGAATAAATTGCTTTTTAAAGGGCTTAAAGCTATCGTGCAGGTAGGCATACAGCGATTCTTTATCAGAATACTTCTTGAAATCGATATACATCTCCTTTTGAATAAATATCTTTTCAAGAGTCGCAAAATGCCATTGACCATTGAGCTCATCAAGACGGATTTCAAGCTCACGCTTTAATAAAAATACAGTTTGATCTGTGTTAGACTTTAATATTTCGGAAACCCCAAGAAAAACAGGCCTATCTCCATCTATTATCGAAGAATTAGGAGAAATTGACACTTCACAATCCGTAAAGGCATAAAGCGCATCAATTGTTTTATCAGGAGAAACACCAGGAGCTATATGAATGATTATTTCCGCAGAGGAAGACGTATTGTCTTCTATCTTCTTGATTTTTATCTTTCCCTTATCATTGGCTTTAAGAATCGAATCAATCAAAGAACTCGTTGAAGTTCCAAATGGAATCTCATGTACAATCAATGTTTTTGCATCCTCCTTTCGGATCTTACCCCGAACGCGAACACGCCCCCCTCTCTTTCCATCATTATAATTAGAAAAATCGGCCATTCCGCCATTTGGAAAGTCTGGAAAAAAGGATACTTTTTTACCTTTCAAATGATTGATCGAGTTGTCAATCAGTTCAATAAAATTATGAGGCAAAAATTTACATGCCATACCGACAGCAATACCTTCAGCCCCTTGAGCCAATAAAAGCGGGAACTTCATTGGTAAATTATTGGGCTCTTTATTCCGTCCATCGTAACTCGAAAGCCAATTCGTAGTTTTTGAATTAAAGGCGACATGTAAGGCGAATTTGGACAAACGTGCTTCAATATACCTAGGGGCCGCTGCCCCATCTCCAGTAAGTGTATTTCCCCAGTTACCCTGACAATCAATTAAAAGGTCTTTTTGACCTAACTGAACCAATGCATCTCCAATCGAAGCGTCACCATGAGGGTGGTATTTCATTGTATTACCAATGATGTTGGCGACCTTATTATACCTACCATCTTCCATCTCTTTCATGGAATGGAGAATTCTTCGTTGCACCGGCTTCAAGCCATCAGCCAAACCAGGAACAGCCCGCTCTAAAATCACATAGCTTGCGTAATCTAAAAACCAACTTTCGTAAAGACCACTAACAGGAATAACACGCTCATCAAGTTCCTTACTTTCAAAAGGATTATGTTGCTCTTCATTCTGTTCGCTTTCTGGCTTCTCGTCTGACATAAAACTTATGCTATTTCTTTTTCTGGTTCAACTTTATTTAAATCTTCTGGTTCGTCTTTTTCTACACGCAGGTTGTCAATAATAAACTCTTGACGCTGCGGTGTATTCTTACCCATGAAATAAGATAATATAGAATCGATTGATGTGTCTTGAGATAACAGCACTGGCTCTAAGCGTATATCCTCCCCTATAAAATGAACAAACTCGTCTGGCGAAATCTCTCCTAGACCTTTAAACCGAGTTATTTCAGCATTTTTACCAATTTCTTCCATGGCACTTTTTCTTTCCTCTTCAGAATAACAATACAAGGTTTTCTTCTTATTCCTTACCCTAAATAAAGGAGTTTGTAATACATAGACATGGTTCTTTTTAACCAAATCTGGGAAAAACTGTAGAAAAAAGGTCAGCAGAAGCATGCGAATGTGCATTCCGTCAACATCAGCATCAGTAGCAATAACAACCTTATTATAGCGCAAGTCTTCAAGGTCATCCTCTATATTTAATGCGGCCTGAATCAAATTAAATTCTTCGTTTTCATAAACCACTTTCTTGGTCAAACCATAGCAATTCAAAGGCTTTCCTTTTAATGAAAAAACAGCCTGAGTCCCAACATCCCTTGACTTTGTGATCGAACCACTCGCAGAATCTCCCTCTGTTATAAATAAGGTAGTCTCCTCCCTTCTATCGTTTTTCAGATCATTTAAATGAATTCTGCAATCCCGTAACTTTTTGTTGTGTAAATTTGATTTTTTAGAACGCTCTCTAGCAATCTTTCTAATGCCGGCTAATTCCTTGCGTTCCTTTTCTGATTGCTTTATTTTTATTTCAATAGTTTGGGCTACCTCAGGATTCTTATGTAAATAATTATCGAGCTTGTCTTTTAAGAAATCATTTATGAATGCACGCATGGACTTTCCTCCAGGCTCTATTTCTTGTGACCCTAATTTTGTTTTCGTCTGCGACTCAAAAATAGGTTCGATAACTTTAACTGCAATGGCAGCGACAATGGACTGGCGTATATCTGAAGACTCGTAGTTTTTACTATAGAAATCTTTTATCACTTTACTTACAGATTCTCTAAAAGCGCTCTGATGCGTTCCTCCTTGCGTCGTATGCTGGCCGTTAACGAAAGAATAATAGTCTTCCCCGTAAGTTTTTCCGTGGGTAAAAGCAACCTCTATATCATCTCCTTCAAGATGGATAATTGGGTAAAGTGGATCTCCATCCATATTATTTTCCAAAAGGTCTTTTAGACCATCTTTGGATTGAAATTTATTTCCATTGAAATAAATAGATAAGTTTCTATTGAGGTAGCAATAGTTCCACAGCATCTTATCAATGTAGTGGGTCTTGAATGCATACTTCTTGAAAATTTGATCATCAGGAGTAAATTCAACATAGGTTCCATTGGGCTCATCAGTAGTCTCAATAGGAAAATCTTTGACCAACTCTCCTCGGCTAAACGAAGCTCTTTTTAGCTGGCCTTCTCGCACCGCGTAGACAGAAAAATGAGATGATAAAGCATTAACGGCTTTCGTACCAACACCATTCAATCCAACAGATTTCTTAAAAGCCTTAGAGTCGTATTTACCTCCAGTATTCATTTTTGAAACAACGTCAACAACTTTCCCGAGTGGAATGCCTCGTCCATAATCTCTAACAGTAACCAAACCATCTTTGATGCGTAAGTCTACCTTTTTGCCATTACCCATGACAAACTCATCAATACAATTGTCAACAACTTCTTTAACCAAAAGATATATGCCATCATCGGCTGCAGCTCCATCCCCAAGCTTTCCTATATACATTCCAGGACGAAGTCGGATGTGTTCTTTCCAATCTAAGGAGCGAATATTGTCTTCTGTATATTGATTTTCAGACATAGTATAGCGATTGCATCGTGGTGTATAACAAATATAATAGGTATATGCCTTGTTAAAACAAGTGAAAAAATAGAATTATGAACGTAGGAACGTTGAAAATGAAAAAGAACTAAGATTCTAGCTTTTTTCGCCAAGCATCATTTAGGGAAATAATTAGCTTTCTGGCAACTGCATTTGAAAAAGTTTTCGTGCGGTAACCTCCAATCCAATTGATTCCTTTAATCGCATTCGTTATAAAAACCTCATCGGCGGCCAGTAGGTTTTGTGGTAAAATAGAACACTCATAGACTTTGATGCCATTTTGCAATGCCATATTAATCACCTGCATCCTCATCGTCCCTGCCAAACACCCTTCTTCTAGACCAGGTGTATATAACACCCCGTTACTCACAACAAAAACATTGCTTGAAGAGGTCTCTAGTATGTTTCCTCTATCATTGCTTAAAAAGAGATCATCAAGCCCTTTTTCTTTGGCTGATAGGGCTGCCATAACATATTGTAAACAGGACTTCGTCTTGAAATTAGACAAGAAGTTCTTCTGCAATTTAATATCTGAATAAATATCAACCTCAAGACCTTTCGCGTTTAACTCGAAATAATTGGACCCATACTCTTCAACTTCAATATAAAAATTAGCTTCATTCGAAGTAGGTAAATAAGTACCACCGGTTGCTCTATCGATAGACAATCTACATTTGCCCCCTTTTAAAAGATTAGATTTCTGAACCAACTCGCCGATGCGCTCTTCAAAAAACTCAGTCGTGTAATAGCTCGGTACTCTGATCTGCAAAACCTCTGCGCCTCCTATAAGACGGGCGACATGATTTTCAACATTAATCGGTTTCCCACTTACAATCCGAATGGTTTCAAAGACTCCATCACCATATAGGTGCGCTCTATTCCCTGGGAGAATAGTTGGAGAAGAGTTTGGTAAAATATTACCGTTATTGTTGATATATAAAACACCCATATTATAAAAAGAGAGCTAAAAATTCAATTCCTTTATTGCTATCAATCAATAATACAAATAAAATTCCAAACAATGCACCTCCCAAATGGGCATCGTGGGCAATTCCGGAACCTCCGCGTTTCATTGAATAATATTCATAGAGTAAATACAATGGACCTAAGACATATGCTTTAATAGGAATAGGGATAAACATTAAGTAAAGCTCAAGCTCAGGCTGCCATAACATCGCACCGAAAATTACAGAAGAAACTGCTCCTGACGCACCAAGAGATCTGTATAATGCGTTTTCGGAATTCCTGTAAAAAGGCCACAGTGTGGCGACAACTCCCCCACCAAAATATAAGGCAATAAAATAATAGTTCGCAGACAGCCCAAATTCATAAGTCCACTGCGTCTCCAAAAAACTACCTAAAAAATAAAGGGAGAACATATTAAAGCAGAGATGTCCCCAATCTCCATGAACAAAAATATGAGACATAATTCTGTAATACTCATTGTTGTATTTAACCCTGTAAGGCATATACATGCTCTTTTCTTTAAATAAATCGTTAGAAAACCCTTGGTAAGAGATTAAAACAGTGAGACCAATAATGATGAAAGTAATACTGAACATTTAATAAATTAGAGATTAAAGGTAGATAATAATGAATGACCACACACCAAATGAATGTCACTGTCATTAAAAGTGATTAAATTTGTTAAAAAAAGAATGATTGTATCGCCCTCAATATTATCGTGTGATTTTGGAAATGTAGAACGCGACACCAAAATGCTTGACGCCTCAGAAGCGGATTGGCTTCATATTGATGTCATGGATGGTGTATTCGCTCCGAATATTTCTTTCGGATTCCCGATACTAAAAAGTGTTAACCAGCACACAGACAAAATACTTGATGTACATTTAATGATTGTCAACCCAGATCATTTCATTAAAGAATTTGTTGATGCAGGAGCCGATATCATTACCGTTCACTTCGAAGCGTGTACGCATCTCCACCGAAGTATTCAACTCATCAAAAGTTTTGGTATCAAGGCAGGAGTCGCTCTTAACCCCCATACACCTGTAAGTGTCCTCGAAGAGGTTATTCATGACCTTGACCTTGTATTAATCATGTCTGTTAACCCAGGATTCGGAGGTCAAAAATTCATTGAATCCAGTGTGGCTAAGGTTAAAAAATTAAAGACACTAATTGAGGAAAACAATGCATCAGTTATCATAGAAGTTGATGGCGGCGTGAATATAGAAACAGGGAAAAAATTAAGCGAAGCCGGAGCAGATGCTCTTGTTGCTGGTAGCTATGTTTTTAAATCCGAAAACCCAAGCGAAACGATTGCTAGCTTAAAAAAGCTTTGAGCGTAACTCTTTCAATTCTTAATCGTTCTAAGATACGATGCGTTTAATCATTCCAATATTAATCACGGTATTACTTCAGACAGCGGCTGTATTTGGACAACCCATGCTTGAAAAAGAGGAAATTGAGCTTAATAAATCGCTACTCAAATTTAGACAAGCATTGACTGCAGAAGAGATGGATTTAGAAAATGAGAAATTCAAAAATAAATTAAATGATTTTCTAAAATTAACTGATGCCTTCACCTACAAATTCGAGCACTTAGAATCCATAGCTATTTTAGACAGCCCTGATGGAAAAATCAGAATCTTAAATTGGAACATTGAATACCCAGACATGTCCTATTCCTACGGCGGTTTTGTAATGATTAATGATAAAAACAAGATCAGAATCGTTGAACTCCGTGATAAGGTTGATGCTTACGAAAGCAAACCTGTAACATCATTAAATTTCACAGAATGGTATGGTGCGCTCTACTATAAAATCATCCCATTTGAAAATGGAAAGAAAACAGAGTACCTTCTACTAGGTTGGGATGGAGGCACAGCAGGTAGTAATTTTAAAATTCTAGACGTTCTGGTTCTAGGAAAAAAAAGCGTTCGTTTTGGAAGTCCTGTTTTTGTTTCCAACGGAAAAATTCAAAAACGAATTATATTTGAATATTCAAATCGAGCAGTAATGAACATGCGATTTGAAGATAAATATGGAAGGATTGTTATGGACCACCTTTCACCCGAGGCCCCCTCAATGGAAGGGCTTTACTCCTATTATGTACCTGATTTCTCTTACGATGCCTACACCTACAATGGTGCATATTGGGAACTAATCGAGGATGTTATTGCAGTAAATTCACCAGAATTGGCACCGAAAAGTTTTATACAAATGAATCCAAGAACGGGGAAACTCGAGCGAAAGAGATTGAAAAAAGATTGGATCAATCCTACGAGTGAAAAGAAACAAGTTGGAGATATAGGCCATGTCGCTAGAACTCCCGAAAACAGATTGAAAGAAGAAAAAACTCCCGAAATGTTAGACAAAAAAACAATTCGGAAAATGAAGAGATCCTACAGGAAAGACCCTACTGGTCTTTCTGTGACCACAGGGAAATACAAAAGTAGAAAGAACCGTCAAAACAAATAACAATGCAGCTAGGACTAATAAATACATTAACCATTGATCGCTTTACCCCTCCCGGCGCTTTTTTGGAAGACGAGCAAGGAAATGAGGTCCTGCTTCCTCAAAAATATTTACTAGACTCCTATGAAGTGGGACAAAAAGTTGACGTGTTTGTTTTCAAAGACTCAATGCAACGAATCGTATGTACCACGGAGGAGCCTTTCCTACTATTAGGAGGTTTTAAATATCTTCGGGTGACCCAAGTGCAGCCAATTGGAGCTTTTGTTGATTGGGGCTTAGATAAAAACCTACTGGTTCCTTTCAGCGAACAATTATATAGACTGGATGAAGAAGAGTATTACCTCTTTGTTTTAAGATACGATGTTCAAACAGACCGCCTTTTTGGAAGCATGCGTGTTAAAAAATCGCTATTACCTTGTAAAGAAGAATTAGAAGGTGAAGAAGTTGATCTCTTGATTTGCGAAGAGAATGACCTAGGCGTAAGCGTCATTGTAAATAACAAATATGATGGGATGCTTTTTGACTCCAACATCATTGCACACATTGAACCAGGAGAAGAGCGGAAAGGATTTGTAGAAAAGGTAAGAACTGATGGAAAGCTCGATATACGACTAGAAGCAACAAACTACGTCAAGTATGATTTGGCGGAAGAAAAGATACTGGGCTTGCTTCGAGAAAAAGGAGAACTTATGCTTTGTGACAAATCCCCACCAGACTTAATCAATGCTGAATTAGGAATGAGTAAAAGAACTTTTAAGCAAGCCATTGGAAAGCTTTATAAGCATAAAAGAATCAAACTCAATAAGGATTCTATTGAGCTCTTAAAAAAGTAACTACTTCTCTATTTTGGATGGTAATGCCTTAGAGCATTGGTGGTAATTGTGTTTTTATCTAAGGTCATCTTTTTTCTTTCCTGACGCGCATACATTTCCATCTGATCTGTAAAATGAGGCCCCGAGGCTCTGCGGGAATTGCCATAAGGCAGTACCGTTTCAATTTCAACTCCATCCTCCGAATATTGAAGAATCATGATATAAGACTCACCGTGAACTGGCTTGGCTGTACCCTTTTCAAATGGCGTACTCGTCATCGCAGCAATCATATCTGTCAACCCAGGAACTGCAAGCTTTTTAGTACCCCTTTGGTGCACCTGATAATCTTTAAGCTGGATATCTAGTCTACCAAAATGCTTTTTTAAATGTTTCTTCGTCGCCTTTAGCGCCTGCTCCATACGCTCGGTTTCACCCAATCCTTTGGGGCCTAAGGTTAAAAAATTATTATAATAAATCGCCCATTGTGCTGCACCCACACTTGTCGTATCTCCCCGCTTGTCCCAATCTTGAATGAGACTAATCAACACTTTATAATTTGGGTATGCTGCTCGATTAGCACCAAAAACAATATTTGCACCAGAAGGAGTCCAAATCGAATCAGGATACTGAATATCATACTTAATCCTATAAAAGTCGTCCATACTTAAGGTTTCTTGATTTTTCATCAAGTCAACAAACCTTGCACTTCGGTTATTTTCTGACTCTTTAAAACCCAACTGAAGCTGCCTAAAGTCTTCTTCCTTTAAGTTGTCCAATTCGTGTGCGCTATTAAAAGGAGTATTGTTTGTATTAAAAAGATAACCATGCTTGGGATCTAATAGCTTTGGCAAATCCTCATAGGCATGGTATCCAGTGTTTATTAGCTCAGAAGATTCCCCTCGCATGAGCCCATTAAAACGTTTCCCACCCAATGGTCTTTTTTGAATACGACCATTGTTCATCCAGAATATATGGTCTTCCCGATCCGCATAAACGACATTAAATCTAGGTACAGACATCATTTTCAAAGCCGTTTCAAATTCGGACCAATTTCTTGCCTTTCCCATGTGATACCATTCATCGACAGATGAAATGTTTTCAAAGGCATTAGAAAAAAAGGCAAAATATCCTTTCTTGTTTTTAATAACAGGACCAAAAGCACTCCAAATTAATTTCTTCTTCACTTTAATTGAGATACCCATTTTCGTCTTCACTTTAAGCTTCACTGATGACTCTTCAAAAAGGACCCACTCCCCATCTAGCCAATACTCATGATTGTTTTTAGGGTTTACACGCAGTTCATAGACATCAATTAGGTCAGGGTAATTATAAGTGTGTGTCCAGCCCAAGTTTTCGTTGGTCCCAATCATAGGAAATGGCGCACCTGGAAATAAACCACCTAGAATATTCCACCCTTCTTTAGAGTTAAGATGAGCCTCATACCATGAAAAAGGCCCCTCCAAAGGTTGGTGCGTATTTACATTTAAAACGGTCTTATTGTGCTCCATGATTTTCCTGCTGAAAGCAAAAGCATTTGAGCCAATCGTTTTCTTTTCCATTTCCACTTCATCAACTGTACGGATTTTATTACCAATAAGCTTTCCTAAAATATCACCCGTATCTGAGAAAAAATGGATGATCAGATTATAGCCCGTTAAATAATCCATCACCGTGATTGGAAAACTATTTTTGACCAAAACCTCTTCAGGATATTCCTTTGCAAATGCATTAATCCCGGCTACATAACCCTCAATAACAGCCAAAACTGCTGGTGACAAATCATTAAACCGTTTTTCAGCCGTTTTTCGGCAACGCAAAAGCTCGATGAGATAATCCATGATAACGCCCTCTTTCCCACTGTGCATCCCCATCAAGCCTTTGGCAGGTAAAAAAGTGTTTTGAATGGTTTCAAAATCATCCTCTGCATGCGCCCACGCGAGCCCATAAGCTGCGTCTTTATCTGTATCCCCATAGATATGAGGCACGCCATAAGTATCGCGATAAATATCAATCTGATCTACATTAATTTGAGCGACCGAGTATAGCGCAACGAACAAAAAGAAAATCAGCAAATTCGTTTTCATATTTTTTTTATTTTAATAACGCAAAGGTTATTAAAAAGTTGTTGGAAAATAATCTTTAAGGAAATAAAAAAATATTCAAATAAGCCAAGTTGTTGCAGTCCTTGGAAAAACATATATTTGCTCATAATTTTTTTCAAATGGCAAATACTTCAGATATTAAGAATGGTGTGTGTATCAAGCACAGCGGAAAACTTTTTCAAATCATCGAGTTTCAACATGTGAAACCAGGTAAAGGACCGGCATTTGTCCGTACTAAAATGAGACAAATCGAATCCGGAAAAGTACTAGACCACACTTTTTCTGCAGGGCACAAAATTGAAATTGTTAGAATTGAAAACCGTGACTATCAATATCTTTATAAAGATAGCGACGTCTACATCTTTATGAATTCTAAAACCTATGATCAGGTAAACATTCCTTTGGCGATGGTTGAAAAATCACAATTTCTACAAGAAGGGATGATGGTAAACATCCTCTTCCATGCAGAAGAAGAATTGCCTCTTGTGATTGATTTACCAATGCACGTTATCTCTGAAATAACATACACAGAGCCAGGTGTCAAAGGCGATACAGCAACAAATTCTATGAAGCCCGCAACTATAGCTACTGGAGCTGAGATTCGGGTGCCCCTATTTATAAATACCGGTGAAGTGATCAAGGTAGACACAAGAACAGGTGTCTATGTAGAACGCGTTAAAAATTAAGTAATGAAGAATACAGCACTCACTGACAAGCACATTGCTCTTGGAGCCAAGATGGTTTCCTTTGCAGGTTATTCAATGCCCGTTCAATATGAAGGGGTTACGTTAGAGCATGAGACTGTCAGAAGTGGCGTTGGTGTTTTTGACGTATCCCATATGGGAGAGTTTATTTTAAAAGGTGACAGAGCCTTAGAACTACTTCAAAAATTCTCCTCAAATGATGCCTCTAAATTAATTGATGGAAAAGCCCAATACAGCTGCATGCCCAATGGAAAAGGTGGCATTGTAGATGACTTGATCATATACAGAATAAGTGAAAATGAATATTTCCTTGTTGTAAACGCCTCCAATATTGAAAAGGATTGGAACTGGATCTCCTCTCATAATGATATGGGTGTAGAAATGATTAATGTTTCAGACAACTACTCTTTGTT
>CAJJCU010000130.1 GCA_905182775.1 uncultured Flavobacteriales bacterium | reverse complement strand
GCAAAAATTTCTCTCACTAAAAAGGTCTTTCCTAATTTAAAATGATGTCTTAATTGAAAACCTGCATCACGATCTAAAGTGAATTTAGAGTTTAACAACGAACGGTCTACCAATTGTAATTTTTGAGAAGAAAAAACACGCTCAATGTTTCCAGGTAATTTCGTCTGGCCAAACCAAAGTGTAAAATTACCAGCAAAATTATATTTTAAAACCGCATCAAGAACATATCCATTCGCAACATCATACTCGAATTTATATTTAATCTTAGGGCTAAATGCAAATCCAGAACCCTTGATACGTGCCCTGCGAACATACGCCTCATCCGAAAAGCTATCCGTTCCTATATCATACAACCCATCATACCTAGATTGAAATCGAAAAGACATTTTAGTTGACCAAGAGGAGTCCTTCGCCATAACATTAACAAGACCCTTTCCAAAGGGATTGTTCGTTCCATCTTGAGCCATAGTAAGCAGAGAGAAACCAATAAAAAAGAGGGATAATAACTTATTCATATCAATATATTTTTTTAGATATTTTTGACAAATAAATGAAGAATAATCTAAATTTAATATAAACGTATTCGAAGTTTAACAATAAGGTAATATTTCCTCTAAATCGAATAAAAACACAGAACCCACTAGATACTATTTTCATTCAATTACAGTAATTACAGGAGGATTAGGGTGAGAAATATGAAGTCAAGGTTAACACAATGTTAACTGTTGCCTTTGAAGCGATAAAAATTAAAATAGATGCTTATTTTTGTACAAAATATCGTCTATGAAAAAGTTTGCTTTGATTTATATTATCCTCCTAACCACCTTACCTGTCTGGAGTCAATCAAATGACATTGATCAAACAAGTGTCTCTGAAAACAAAGAAATCATTATTGAAACAGCGACAACGGAAGAAACAGAGACCGGCGCTTCGAATGAAATTTCTGAAGAAGTCTTCAAGAACCTAAAAGCAAGTTCCAAAGCCGAAGCCTTAGAGCTCACATGGAGTTTAGATTACGCAAGTTTTCAGCAATTAAAGAACCAAAAACTTGTCATCAAATACAACACAAAGATTGGGTCTAAAAGGAACAAGAAAGGTTTTAAAGACAGCGATTGGAAATATAGCGCGCCCTTCAATATTCAGGAAACGAGCTACAAAATAAAAGACCTTCAAGGCTCAGAGAAATACGAAATTTATGTCGGAATTGTAGATGCCAAAGCAGGCGAATCAATTAATAAAGACAGTGATGTTATTTGGTCTAAAAAAATAAAAGCCAAAACAGAAAGAGGATGGGGAATCATGAAACTTCTTATTCTTATTGGATCTCTGGGACTCTTTATCTTCGGAATGAAAATCATGAGTGACGGTTTACAAAGAACTGCAGGAGAACGACTAAGAAAAATGTTAGGTTCAATAACAGCAAATAGATTCAAAGGTGTATTTACAGGTTTCGCCTCAACGGCTATTGTACAATCTTCATCTGTAACCACAGTAATGACAGTGAGCCTAGTAAATGCTGGATTATTGAATCTGAGACAGTCAGCAGGGGTTATGATGGGAGCTAACATCGGAACGACCATAACAGCTTGGCTTGTTCTTTTATTAGGATTCAAGGTGAGTGTTTCCAGCTACGCACTTGTCCTTATTGCTATTGGAGCACCTCTATTGTTTATGTCCTTTAGAAAATCAAAAGATTTGGCAAATGCGATTATAGGATTTGCGATTCTATTTATAGGATTACAATTCTTAAAAGACGCTGTACCGTCCATGGATAAGGACTCTGCTCTAGTACAATTCTTTATAAACTATAAAGACATTCCAGTTCTTAGTAACATTATGTTTGTTGCTTTGGGGGCATTGGTTACAATCGTGATACAATCATCAAGTGCAGCCATGGCATTGACATTAACGATGGTTTCTAAAGGAAATATTCCTTTTGAAGTTGCTTGCGCAATGGTTCTTGGTGAAAACATAGGGACGACAATAACAGCAGAAATCGCTTCTCTTGTTGGAAACGTTCATGCCAAAAGATCCGCAAGAATTCACTCCTTATTCAATATCATCGGCGTGACATGGATGCTTATTGTAATTCCTTTGTTTCTAGAATTAATAGGATATTTAGTTGGTATGAGTCACGGTACTGCATTTGACCCATTAAACACCAATATGGCAAATGAGGGTATTGCGCTTTTCCACACCCTATTTAATGCAGCCAACGTTATACTTCTTATCGGCTTTGTACCTCACTTGGTAAAGGTTTCTATCAATACCGTTAAATCGCGTGGAGAAGCAGATGAGGAATTCAAATTAGATTACATTGCTGGTGCAGGTGGGATTGGAATTCCTGAAGTCGCGATTCTTGAAGCGAAGAAAGAGGTAGCTAAGTTTGGTGAAGTAACCACACGAATGAATAGCTTCTTAAGCACACTAATCAACGATCAGGATAAGAAAACACGAAACAAGATGTATAACAAAATCATGAAATATGAGGAGATTACAGATCGTGTTGAAGTTGAGGTTGCAAATTACCTCGACAAGCTTTCAACGCAAGAAATCAGTCAAGGAGCTTCAATTCAAATACGGAGTATGTTAAGTATCACAAATGACCTAGAACGTATTGGTGATATTTATTATCAGATTTCAAAAACTCTCGAACGAAAGGATGATAAAAAAATCTATTTCCTACCTGAACAAAGAGACAACATTAATAAAATGATCGACCTTTTAGACAAGGCCTTTAAAACAATGAATGTCAATCTCAATTCAGAGTTTGGCCACATTAACCTTGATGATGCCGTGAAATTAGAGCGAGAGATCAATCAATTCAGAAATCAATTGAGGAAATCATATCTAGAAAACACAGAAAAAGGAGAATACAAATTCCAATCGGGAATCATCTACAATGATATATTCTCGTCATGTGAGAAGATTGGTGACCATATCATCAATGTGAGTGAAGCGGTTGCGGGAGAGGTTTAATTTAAAAGTAAAGAACCATGATTCTAAGTGAATTCAGAAAAGAAATTGAAAACATTGTTGATTTACAATTTGTGTTAGAGGACGGGATTGTTGTCCCAAACCATTTTCATGTTACTGAGGTTGCTGCGGTTAACAAATCCTATATTGATTGCGGAGGAGCCTATCGAATGGACAAATTCGTAAGCTTTCAATTGTGGTTTTCAGACGACACAAAGCACAAACTCCAATCAAAAAAGCTCATTAACATTCTTGATAAGGCAGTTCAAGTCTTGGGTCTATCTAATGAAGAAATCGAAGTGGAATATCAAGGCGATACAATCGGCAAGTATGCTTTATCAATTGAATCTGGCGTTTTTATACTCAAAAACAAATTTACCAACTGTCTTGCAGAAGACCAATGTGTTGTTGAAGAACCCAAAGAGAAAATTGTATTGGCTTCGATGGAAAACAATTCATGCGCACCAGGTTCGGGCTGCTGCTAAACTAGAATCGATCATTATTCTTTTAGCCTAAGGAAGGCAAGTATTTCAAAAAAGAAGCTCTTGAGATTTCTCGTGCACCTAGACTCGCTAGGTGTTCATTATAAATTTGACAGTCTATCAAATCAAATTTCTTTTTAGAATGGTTCACCAAAGAAATAAAAGCCATCTTAGAAGCATTACTGGTTTTGCTAAACATACTTTCGCCACAAAAAACATTCCCGACCTCAACCCCGTATAAGCCACCCACTAATGTATCCTTTTCCCAAACCTCTACTGACTTGGCAATCCCCTTATCATATAAGTTGATATAAGCTTTTTGCATTTCATCAGTAATCCATGTATCCGTTTGCCCTTGAAGGGTTCGGTTAACGGATTTACAGTTGGTGATGACTTGCTCAAATTCACAATTAAAAGTAACTCTGAAACGATTACTCCTAATGACCTGCCGCATGCTTTTTGAAATCTTCAACTCACTTGGAAACAAGACCATTCGTGGATCAGGACTATACCATAAAATGGGCTCTCCATGAGAATACCAAGGAAATATACCACTTTTATAGGCCAGCTTTAATCTTTCTAAAGACAGGTCCCCTCCTACTGCTAATAATCCATCTTCATTAGCTTGAAACACTGATGGGAACAACAACTGATCTGTCAAAAACATGTTCTAAAGTTAGTCCAATTGTGAACAACTTTTCAAAAATAAAAAAGTAAAATCAAAAATATATTTAAAAAAAACCAACGATTTTAAATATTTTTAGGTGTATTCAAAATAAAAGACTACATTTGCACCCTATATAAAAATATTAAATATGAGTAACGGAACAGTAAAATTCTTCAACAATTCTAAAGGATTTGGATTCATCACACAAGATGAAGGTGGAAAAGATGTATTTGTACATGCAAATGGATTAATTGATGAAATCAATGAAGGGGACAAAGTAAGCTTCGATGTCGAAGAAA
>CAJJCU010000129.1 GCA_905182775.1 uncultured Flavobacteriales bacterium | reverse complement strand
CTTATGAGAAAAGTAATAGTTTAGCTTCCCTAAAGTAATATTATTTTAGCTTTATTAAAAGGAAAATGACAGGAAAAACAAAACACACCACAGAATTGCGCGTACGTTACGGAGAAACGGATCAAATGGGCTTCTGTTATTATGGAAATTACGCACAGTTTCTTGAAGTTGCTCGGGTTGAATTACTTAGAAGTAATGGCGTTTCCTACAAATCACTTGAAGAGAAAGGAGTCCTCCTACCCGTTCGTACTTTTTCAATTAAATATATCGCACCATCGAAATACGATGACCTGCTTCACATCGAAACCATAATATCAAAAATACAAGCCTCTCGAATTGAGTTTTCTTACGAAATAAGAAATGAAAAAAACAACTTGATTGCAACAGCAATTACAGAACTCGTTTTTCTAGATTCAGGAACAATGAAACCAATCAACGCTCCAGAAAAAATTCAATCCCTATTTTGAAGAAATCTTTAACTAAAAAGAAATAAAAAATGAATGAAGTGAAAGCACCGTTCGAGATCTACAAACCTAAAAACACGAGAGTTCCTTTTTTATTAAGCATCCCTCATTGTGGCACTTCATTTCCTAATGAAATAAAAGACAACTACAATCCAAATTTAATTTCAGCACCTGACGATACCGACTGGCATTTAGAAACGCTGTATGATTTCGCAGAAGAAATGGGGATCACTATCATTAAAGCGGTTTATTCGAGATGGGTCATTGATCTAAACAGAACCCCCGAGAATCAATCCCTTTACAACGATGGCCGAATCATTACTTCGCTCTGCCCTACCACAACTTTTTTTGGAGAAAACCTTTATAAGAAAGATACCTATCAACCCGACACAGAGGAAATAGAGCGTCGATTGGAAAACTACTATTGGCCGTATCACAATAAAATAGATGACTTGATCAGCGACCTTAAAAATGAATTTGGTCAAGTTCTTTTTTGGGATGCACATTCGATACGCAGAAATGTACAAACGATTCAAAAAGATGATTTCCCTGATCTGATATTGGGCAACAACGACCAGAAAACGGCCTCAAAAGAGATGATTGACCTATGCTTAAAGTCATTAGGAAGCGAAAATTTCGAATTAAAGCACAATACCCCTTTCAAAGGAGGGTTCATCACAAGGTCAAAAGGGAAGCCTGAGGCAAATGTCCATGCATTGCAATTAGAAATGTGTAAAGATCTTTATATGTCTCACCAAGAAACAAGCTATGACGCTAAGAGAGCAACTCAAATCAAAGCCTTGCTGAAGACTACTTTTCAAAATTTAATCAAGCACCTCAATGAATAAATTTTCTTTTAAAGGCCTTTTACAAGAAGATGGCTGGCGCGAAAACGTAACCGTTACAACAGACACTGAAGGGAAAATAACAGCTATAGTTGACGCTCAAAACCATTCAGAATGCAATGGATACGCAATGCCTGGATTTCAGAATGCGCACTCTCACGCCTTTCAATATGCTATGGCTGGACTCGCAGAATTGCATTCCACCAATAAGAAACGCAATGATTTCTGGAGCTGGAGGCAATCGATGTATGCCTTAGCGTTAAAAGTGGAACCCGAACAAATGGAAGCCATCGCGGCGATGCTTTACCAAGAAATGCTTCGCCATGGTTACACGCACGTAGCCGAGTTTCATTATGTACACCATGACAAAGAGGGTAGACATTATTCAAATAAAGCAGAATTGAGTGAGCGCATTGCTCGTGCGGCACAACAAGCCGGAATACAACTTACAATTATTCCTATTTATTATGAGCAAGGAGGGTTTGGCCTACCGGCACAGCCTGAGCAAAGAAGGTTTCTTTCTAAATCTATCGATGATTATATCAACCTATTTGAAGCGGTTCAAAAAATGTCAAAAGACTATTCGTCTTGCAATGTCGGATTAGGAATCCATTCCATGAGAGGCGTGGCGCTGGAAAATATCATCAAAGTAAGTGCTTATAGAAAAGACGAGGTCCCATTTCATATTCACGTTTCTGAGCAGCTACAAGAAATTGAAGACTGCATTAGCCATACTGGCTTGAGACCTGTCGAATGGCTCGCCAAAAACATCAATTTAACTGCTGATTTTCATTTGGTTCATGCAACTCATTTAACACCTAACGAGGTCACTTCAATTGCAAAAAGTAAGGCGAATGTCGTGATATGCCCATCCACTGAGGGCAACCTTGGAGATGGTCTGTTCCCTATGGCATCCTTTCTATCTCAAGGAGGAAATTGGTCGATTGGAACAGATAGTCATATAGGACTGAACCCATTTGAAGAAATCAGAACTTTAGATTATGGACAGCGCTTGGCAACGCATAGCAGAAACACATTTGGAAATGAAAACTCGGGAGATAACGGCGCAATAGCCATCCGAAGTACACTTGTAAATGGACGAAAAGCCATGGGAAATACACAACAAGAATATTTCAAAATCGGTTCCTCTTTTGACGCCGTAGTGCTTTCGGATCAGCATCCTTTAATTCAAACAACAGGAAAACAGCACCTGACCAACACCATTGTTTATGCATCTGATCAAACCATGGTAAAGGGTACAATTGTAAATGGAGATTGGAAAATTCAGGAAAATAAAGCTCCAAATAAAAATATTGAGGCCAAATTTGTGACTACAATGCAGGAACTTTCTAGTAGATTTTAAAGTTTTATCGCTTCCTATTTTTGAATTTGAGATTTCTTTACTAACTTAAAATTAATGCTTCAAAAAATACTACTTGTTAGAGATTTCTTTCCCTTTGTTCTGATCAAAGCACAAATTAAATTTAACTTTTTCGGCTTACTATATTGGGCTTTGCTCTTCTCTATTCTCTTTGAAGTATTTGGTGCCTCCTTCGGGGTTCCTTTTCTGTTTTACTCCCCAGAATACCTAGGAGAAGTTGGCTTGTGGTCTTTTGCTTTATTGGGTTTTTCTTTAGGTGGGTTCTCCATGGCATTCAATGTATATAGCTACATTAAATTAGGTCCTAGATTCCCTTTTTTAGTGGTTGTTTCGACCCCTTTTTTTAGGTTTTGTATCAATAACTTCCTACTTCCATTTGCCTATATATTGGCCTATCTTATTAAGATGTCTAAATTTCAATTGTACGAGGAGTTCGCCTCTACGAGCGATGTGCTGATCTATAACATCTCCTTTATTATTGGCTTTCTTTTATTCATTTTATTAAGTATCCTCTATTTCTTCCCTTTAAGGACAAATAAAGATGCAGATGACTCCATTTCAGAGTCAAACCCTGTTTCTACAATAACGAGTAAAGGAATCGGTCAGAAGTGGTACAACTATTTCAGAGAAAAAAGAACACGACCTGTTTACTATTTGGGAAGAAAGTTTAAGCTCTACAAAAGCAGAAGTGTAGCCCATCTCGACAAAGCAGTTGTAGAAAGCGTATTCTCAAAAACACGAATCAATGCATTCATATTTGAGGTATTGACCATCACCGCATTTATAAGCCTCGGTTTTTTCAGGAACATCTCCTTGTTTGAGGTCCCTGCTGCGATGAGTATTTTAATGCTCTTAACCATTCTATCTATGGTCATTGGGGCTCTAAACTCGTGGTTTCATAGATGGACTTACCCACTCGTATTCCTTGTAATCATTATAATGTCTATTCTGTCTTCAAAAGTCGGTTTCTTTCGTTATACCAGCTATGCCTTAGGATTAGACTACTCAACAAAGAGCATTATCAACTATAGCCCCGACAACATTAGAGACAATCATAAATTAATTGGAGAAAACACCTCTTCTGACCAAAGAATTATTGAAATATTAGAAAATTGGAAAGCAAGAACTGGAGAGGAAAAGCCAAAACTTGTCATTCTAAACACTTCAGGAGGAGGTTTAAGGAGTGCTCTTTGGACATTTACAGTACTCTCTAATGCCGATGAGAAACTAAATTCTAAGCTTAGCAAACATTTACAAATGATTACAGGAGCATCGGGAGGAATGGTGGGTGCTGCCTATTTTAGAGAAATACATCTTCGGAAAAAATTAAAAACACTCAAGGGAGACAATACTTTTTTTAAAACGAGATTAAGCCGAGATTTATTAAACAGGCTATCCTTCTCAGCCTCGACAAGTGACCTCTTCATGAGGTATAAAAAAATAAAATATAACGGTAAATCATATACGCAAGAAAGAGGCAGTGAATTTGAAACAGAGCTCCACCAAAACCTTCAGAATTATCTAGAGCACCCTTTGGGCTATTATGAAAAATATGAAAAGCAGAGTGATATTCCTCTTATGATTTTCAGCCCCACCATCGTAAACGATGGGCGGAGAATGCTTATTTCTTCTCAGAACTTAAGCTTTATGATTGGAGACGACGAAAAAACAACCTTTGAAAACATAGATTTTCAATCGTTTTTCAGAAACAACAATCCACAAGAAATTCGTTTCTCTTCTGTATTGAGGGCGAATGCTACTTTTCCAATGATCATGCCGATGATGGGCATGCCAACCAAACCTGAAATTCAACTAATGGATGCAGGGATTAGAGATAATTACGGAGGGAAAGTCTCTCTCGACTATTTATTTGCCTTGAGTGATTGGATCATTGAAAACACATCGGGTGTTGTCATTGTTGAGGTTCGTGATACTAAAAGAATCATGAGTAATGAGGTCTATAAGGAGTTGTCATTGATCGACAAGATATTCCTACCGTTCGGAAACTTATTAACCAACTTTACCAGAACCCAAGATTTAGATCAAGAACAATTAATGAAGATGTGCAAGAGCAGTTTCAAATTTCCTGTTGACAAAATCACCTTTAACCTAAGGGAAGACTTTAATGAAAGAATCTCGCTTTCGTGGCACCTAACAAAAAGGGAAAAACAAAAAATAGAAGCTGCATTTACAAGCCCTGAAAATCAAATAGCCTTGAAAAAACTGAATGGATTAATGTCTAATCAATAAAAAAGGAGACCGAAGCCTCCTTTTTTTTATCAACCTGTAGCAAAGTTAATTTAAACACATCCCCTTTTAACGCAATACAATAAAAATAGTTTCATCATTCAATTAACATTTTAGCATTGATAAACTATTTCTCCCTATTCATTTCCGTTCATTAGCTTGAATATATTTGTTACCATGCGCAAGGCGACTCCATCCATAACGGCTCTAGTTAAATTAATTGACGATCCAGACGAAGATATTTTCCTGCATGTCCGTGATGAAATAGTAAAATACGGCAGCAAGGCAATACCTTATTTAGAAAAATCTTGGGAAGAGGACTATTACGGTTTGGTATTCCAAAGCAGAATTGAAAACATTATCCATGACATTCAATTTGAGGAGGTAAAAAGAAATCTAGAGGATTGGAACAATTGCCCAGAAAAGGACCTTTTAGAAGGAGCAATTACTGTTGCGAAGTATCAATACCCCGGTTTAGATGAAGAATCCATTAGAAGCTTTATTAAAACTATAAAGCAAGATATTTGGCTGGAACTCAATGACCACCTTACTGCATACGAGCAAGTAAAGGTATTTAACCGTATTTTTTTTAAGGCTCATAAGTTTCATGGCGATAATAAAAACTACCATTCACCTGTTAACTCCTATATCAATACAGTACTTGAAAGTAAAAAAGGAAATCCCTTAAGTCTTTGTCTGATTTATAGCATTATTGCACAATCCTTAGACCTCCCGATTTACGGTGTGAACTTACCAAATCATTTTGTATTGGCTTATATGGATGCCAGAGGGTCAGGAGCAATGATCAATCAAGAAAATGAATTCGGCATACTCTGTTATATCAACGCGTTTTCAAATGGTGTTATTTTTAACACACATGAAATAAAGCAGTTTCTAGATGAGCTTAAGCTACCTCACAACCGTGAATATTTCGAGCCATGTTCGAATTCAGCAATCATTAAAAGGATGCTAACCAACTTAATTTCTTCTTTTCAACGTGTAGGAAATTCTGAGAAAGTTGAAGAATTAAAAATTCTGAGAAACATCATACAAGGCAATTAAATCCAAAGGAATAGGATTCGTATATTTGAGGTATGAATTACAACCATACCGTAGAAGAACGTTTTATCAAATATGCCAAAATAGATACCACAGCTGATCCGACGTCATCCTCTTTTCCTTCATCAGAAAAACAAAAAGACCTCGCTAGAGTTTTGGTTCAAGAACTGGAAGAAATCGGTGCAAAAGATGTTGAAATGGATAAATGGGGCTATGTATTCGCTACAATCCCTTCTAATTCTTCAAAATCAAACATTCCTAAAATATGCTTCTGCTCGCATATGGACACAGCTCCCGACTGCAGTGGAACCAACGTGAAACCAATTGTTCATAGAAATTACCAGGGGGCCCCTATCGTACTTCCCGATGATGATACACAAGTCCTAAGCGCAGAGAAGCATCCTTATCTAAAAGGAAAGCATGGCGATGATATCATAACAGCTAGCGGAGAAACGCTTTTAGGCGCAGATGATAAAGCGGGTATCGCGATAATCATGGATTTCGCAAAGCATATACTCGAGCATCCTGAATTAAAGCATGGTGACATCAAAATCCTATTTACTCCCGACGAAGAAATCGGAAAAGGTGTAGACCATCTCGACATGGACAAGCTTAATGCTGATTTCGGCTACACCTTAGACGGTGGACCTGAAGGATACATCGAAGACGAATCTTTTTCTGCAGACGCTTTAAAAGTGAGTATACAAGGACTCAGTGCTCATCCTGGTTATGCTAAAAACAAAATGGTCAATGCAATTAAAATGGCATCCTTACTTGTGGATTCCCTACCAAAGGATCGGTTGACTCCAGAAACTACAGAGCACCGAGAAGGATTTATTCACCCTTTAGGCATAGAGGGCGCCCTTGAAAGCGCAACCGTAGATTTTATTATACGCGACCACGACACCTCTAAACTTCCTGAATACGAAAACCTTATAGCAGATACAATGAAGTCTATCGCCGAGGCTCATCCAGGAATAGAATATACTATTGAAATTTCTGAGCAGTACCGAAACATGAAAGAAGTACTGGTAAAGTTCCCTCAAGTATCTGAATACGCTGGTGAAGCAATGCGAAATGTAGGCATCGAACCTGTATTCGATTTAATTAGAGGGGGTACAGATGGCTCGCGAATGTCATTTATGGGAATGCCTTGTCCGAATCTATTTACAGGGGAAATGGCCATTCATTCAAGACAAGAATATGTGGTCGTTCAAGACATGGAAAAATCGGTCAAAACTCTGATTGAATTGATACAAATATGGGAGAAGAATCATGAATGAAAAACTGATCATTAAAGAAATTGAAAATAGGTCCTTTCAACCTGTTTATTTTCTTCACGGAGAAGAACCTTACTTTATTGACCTTATATCTGATGCCCTCATAAAAAATGTACTATCCGATCAAGAAAAAGGATTTAACCAAAGTATTCTTTATGGAAAGAGCACGGATTTATTAGCACTCCTAAATGAAATCAAGTCATTTCCCATGGGAAGTGAAAAAAGACTGGTGGTATTAAAAGAAGCGCAAGATTTTAAAAAAATAGAAGACCTTTGCGCCTACTTTGAAACCCCCAACCCCACGACCGTTTTTGTTCTATGTTTCAAGTATAAAAAATACGACTCACGGAAAAAATCTTTAAAGCTCATTGCTAAAAATGGGTTTGTTTTTTTATCGGAAAAGGTTAAGGAATACCAGCTTAATGAATGGATACAGAGATACGTAACGAGTAAAGGATTTATTCTTAATTCAAAAGCTACAATGCTTCTGAATGAGTTTTTAGGAAATGACCTCGGTCGTATTGTAAAGGAGATCGAAAAACTAGGCGTGGTTTATCCAAAAGGCACTCAAATCACGGAAAAACATATTGAGGAAAACATTGGTGTATCTAAAGACTACAACCTCTTCGAACTCACCAATGCCGTTACTGCTCAAGACATTCACAAAGCCTATAAAATCATTCACTATTTTGAAATGAATCCAAAAGCGGTGCATCTCACACAGGTGACGAGCTCATTGTTTACTTTTTTCTCCAACGTCTTAAAAATCCACTTTCTCAAATTCACAGCTAGAGAAGCCATTGCGAAAGAACTTCGGGTACATCCCTTTGTCGCCGGAGAGTTAGGTAAAGCCAAAGCAAAGTTTAGTCCAAAAAAGATAGCCCATAACATGGAAATCCTTCAGGAGTATGACCTCAAATCAAAGGGATATGGCAACACCACCTCGAGTCAAGCAGATTTAATGAAAGAATTGGTCTTTAAACTATTGAATCCATGATTTTCTATGCACCTGAATGTTCCTTAAAAGATGAGGAATACACGCTTTCTGAAATTGAATCCAAGCATTGCATAAAGGTATTACGGCAACAGGTTGGCGCGACCATTGAATTGGTAAATGGTAAAGGGGGACACTTTACGTGCAAGATTATCGATGATCATTTTAAAAAATGCAAAGTACAGCTTATTAAAAAAGAACAGCACCCGAAAAGAGAAAAACAGCTGCATATTGCCATGGCTATTCCAAAAAGTAGTGAGCGTTTAGAATGGTTTTTAGAGAAGGCAACGGAGCTTGGACTAACCAGGCTATCTCTGTTAAATTGTGCAAATAGTGAACGCAGAAGCGCAAACGAAAAAAGGCTTGAAAAAATTGCGATCTCCGCAATAAAACAATCCAAAAGGTATTACCTACCAGAAATAACTACCCCTGTCAGCTACATGGAATTCATCCAAGAATACCCAAAAGGATACATAGGTCATTGCTACAGTGCTGAAAAAAAACACGCTCGAGAAATCAATGAAACAGCCCCTATATTAATCGGTCCAGAGGGAGACTTTTCTGAAATTGAAGTAGCAGAAGCTATAAAAAAGGATTATACTGCCATTGAACTAAGTTCCAATAGACTTCGAACAGAAACAGCCGCATTAGCTGGCGTGTTTTATTTAAGTGATTTGTAGCGAAAAACCTCGAAGCTATGTTTGTGTTTATCGTCTACACCATGGCTTAAGACAGACTCTTTCGACCAACGACTTTCATCAAATTCAGGGAAAAATGTATCCGCATCATAATCACCATTAACATAAGTGATTAACATTTCATCTACAAGCCCTTGCTCAATTGCTAATTTATAAATCTCACCTCCACCGATAATAAAAACTACTTTATCAGTCTGATTCTTATAAGCCTTCAAGGCATCTCGCAAAGAATTAAAAACAGCACAGCCCTCTGCCTTAAAATCAGTATTCCGGGTAAGAATAACATTTTCTCTATTGGGAAGCGGTCGGTACTTTTCTGGAATAGAATCGTAATTCTTACGACCCATTACAACAATTTGATTTTGAGTTGAAGTCTTGAAGAAATTCATATCCTTAGGCAAATGCCACATGAGGTCATTGTTCTTGCCAATACCCCTATTACGATCCATTGCAACTATTAACGAAACCTTCATCATATAGCTACTGCTGCTTTAATGTGTGGATGTGGATCATAGTTCAGTAACTCAAAATCCTCAAATTTAAAGTCAAACAAATCTTTGACCTCTGGATTTATTTTCAGGGTTGGGAGCGCTCGGAAATCCCGATCTAATTGTAATTTCGCTTGGTCCAAATGATTTGAATAAAGGTGTGCATCACCCAAGGTATGTACAAAATCACCTAATTCTAAATCACAGACCTGAGCAATCATCATTGTTAAAAGAGCATATGACGCAATATTAAAGGGAACACCTAAAAAAGTATCAGCGCTGCGCTGATAGAGCTGACAACTTAGCTTGTTATCGGCCACATAAAATTGAAAAAGCGCATGACACGGCGGCAAAGCCATTCCAGGGATTTCTCCAACATTCCATGCCGAAACAATAATCCGTCTAGAATCAGGTGTTTCTTTAATTTGTTGAATAACCTGCTTGATTTGGTCTATTTTTTCACCATTGCGTGAGGGCCAACTTCTCCATTGAGAACCATATACAGGACCTAAATCACCATTCTCATCCGCCCATTCATCCCAAATAGAAACCTTGTTTTCTTTGAGATAACCAATATTTGTATCTCCTTTTAAAAACCAAAGTAATTCATGAATAATAGAACGCAAATGCAGCTTCTTAGTTGTTAAACATGGAAAGCCTTCATTTAAATCATAACGCATTTGATAACCAAAAACAGAAATTGTTCCTGTACCTGTGCGGTCTTCTTTTACCGCCCCTTTCTCAAGAATGTGCTTAAGTAAATCATGGTATTGTCTCATACCTCAAAAATAGAATTTATAAACACAAAATAAACACGCAGTAGCCATGATTTTTTAACAAGTTAATAACTATCGAAAGACAAAGAAATATGTTTATTTTAGATTCATGAAAATCCCTTTAATATTATTCTTTTTATTGCTTGGCGTCTCCATTTCTGCTCAAATTAAAAAAAAAGACTTGGGGTTATACGCTGGAGTCATTGAGGAGTATCGCATTAACAATGGCGTGAAGCTACTCACGGTTCAAGAAAGCACCGTACGGGTGTCTATAGATAAAAGCATGTTGATTTTACAAATTGGCCAGCAAGAATATAAGGCAGCGTATAAAGCAAGTAAAGAATCTAAAAGGGTGTATAAAATCACTGCAGATCTCAAATACTCGGATATCCAAGAGTCATTCTATCTATACGGCAAAGAGAAAAGGCTGCTTCGAAAAGGGATCTTTCCACAACCTGATTCCGAATTAGTAAAACAATCTAAACAGGAAGTTTTATAGTAAATGTAGTTCCGTCCCCAGGACTGCTCTTTAACGAAATCTTTCCGTTATGGGCACCAATAATCATTTTTACATAGTAAAGCCCAAGTCCAAAACCTTTTACATTGTGTACGTTTCCTGTAGGTACGCGGTAAAATTTTTCAAATATGGCTTTTTGATGCTCTTTACCAATCCCGATCCCCTTGTCCGAAAACTCAATAATCATATGGGAAGAAACCAGTGAAGTCTTAATCGCAATATGAATAGGCCCCTCACTATACTTCACAGCATTATCTGATAAATTATGTAAGACATTTGTGATGTGCACCGGGTCAGCTAAAACAACATGAGACTTCTCAGTCAATTCTAAATCAATACGGCTACTTTCATCCAATTGAAAGACCTCAAAATTGCCTTTTAGCTGCATGATGAGCTCTTTCAAATCAAACGGTTCTTTGTTTAAAACCAACTCATTCTTATCCAACTTTGCGACATTCAAAACGCGCTCCACTTGCTGCTCCAATCTTTTATTTTCATCAAAAATAATTCCAGCGTACTTTTTTACTTGGCCTTCATCAGAACCCGCAATTTGCAATAACATTTCAGAGGATAAGCTTATCGTCGAAATCGGAGTTTTAAGCTCATGTGTCATGTTATTAATGAAATCATTTTTAACCTCTGATACCTTTTTCTGACGAAAGATAATGACGAGGCTATAAAGGAAGAAAAAGGCCACAAGTAGAACAATAATTCCGATATAAATCCAAGGGGAAATAAACTTTACAGGAGCAATCGGCTTCGCAGCAATATTTGGGAAAAACACAGTGAAATAATGACCATCATTTTTAATCGTCACATTCGCAGAAGTAACCCCTTCCTGGTCTAATGAATCTGGCTCATATAAAGATGTTTTAGAGAATCGAATTAAATTACCGTATACAATAGAGTCCGAAAAACAGTCATAAATACCGTAAACAAAATCCTGATTGATGTTTTGGGCATAGAACGACTTTTTCAATAAAGTTTCAAGGTAAAAGGGTTGTAACTCCTCATTGATATCTACCATAAATCGATTCGATCGAATCTGCTTTACCGCACCATATAATTCTGTACTATCGGCTAAATTGGTATTGATTTGCTCTAAAACATTTCGCAAAGCAACATGGCTCTGCTCAGAAAATTCTTTGATATTAAGGCTGTCCTCTTTAAGCTGAATCGCAATGTTTGTATTCTGAAGCTCCATAGTTTTTCTGACCCAAACCAATTGGACCACAAGAATGCTTGCAATGGATAGAATACCAAAAAGAACTAATGCATTAAGAGAATAACGCCCCATAGGTGTTTGCCTTATTCGATAAATATAGGGAATTCATAGCTTTAAAAGCCTTTCACTCCATTTACAGTCGTATACTTCAGGATGTTCTTTTTATCTGGATGAATCCTTGCAAAAGCAGATTGTACTGCTAAGGTTCCCTCATGAAATCCACACAAAATGAGTTTCAACTTATTTGTATAAGTATTCACGTCTCCAACGGCATAAACCCCCGGGATATTCGTTGAATAATCCAACGTATCAACCTTGATGGCATTTTTAACGATCTCCAATCCCCAGTCCCCAATGGGACCTAGTGTTGGCTTTAAACCAAACAATGGAATAAAGTGATCCGCGGTTTCAATCATTTCACCATCTCTTTGATGCGCAATCGTTACACTTTCCAAACTAGAAGAACCATTCAAACCTGTCACCTCAGCTTCCGTCACCAATTTAATAGCCCCTTTTTCCGCCAAATCAATTACTTTTTGAACTGAATCGAGATGTCCCCGAAAAGAGCTGCTTCGATGCACCAAGACGACCTCTTTGGCTATTTTCTTTTCTGCTAAAAAGATAGACCAGTCAAGAGCGGAGTCTCCCCCACCCGCAATCACACACTTTTTACCTCGGTAAAGCTCAGGGTCTTTGATAATATATTCGACACCCTTATCTTCAAAGTCTTCAATATTTGATATTGGGGGTTTTCTTGGCTGAAAGACACCTAACCCACCCGCAATAATAACAACAGGAGCCGCATGCTGGGTATCCTTTATGGTCGTAACAATAAAAGAATCATCCTCTTGTTTTTCAATAGAAACAGCGGCCTCACCTAAAGTAAATCCTGGTTTAAAAGGCTCAATTTGAAGCATTAAATTATCTACCAAATCACCCGCCAAGATAGATGGGAAACCTGGGATATCATAAATAGGTTTTTTAGGGTAAATTTCAGCACATTGCCCGCCAGGAATGGGCAAAGAATCAATTAAATGACACTTTAGTTTGAGCAACCCTGCTTCAAAAACGGTGAATAAGCCAACCGGTCCAGCACCAATTATGATAATATCTGTTTTAATCATCTGTTCTTTTCAAAAGTTATACAAAATTAAGGAATTCTATAAATCCGTCATCCCTTAAACAAGGTATTCTTATAGAAACAAGCGAAAGCCTAATGGAGGATATAGCAGGAGGTTAAAAATAGGTGAGTTTAAGCCATTAAAATATAGGGAAATGCAGTAATCTTAATCAAATAAACACCCAAAATAGGGAACCCTATGGTGAGGTCAAGCGAATCAACTCTCTCTTGAATTGGTGCTGCTTTCATTCTTTTAGTGTAGAGATCTTACCGTTTTTTTCTTTTGTTGGCTTTTAATAATGCCATTGGCAATAACAACGAGAATAATCAATAGTGATCCGGTATAAAAGTTAGTGCCCAGTTGCTCATGCTCCTTTAAAATAAAAATGGCCAAAATAATGGTGTAGACAGGTTCTAAATTGATACTTAATGATACTGTAAATGCCCCCAATCTTTTCACAATATCTATGGTCACAAGAAACGCAAAAGAGGTGCATACAATTGCTAGAAACAATAACCAATAGATATCAGACATGGTCATCACAAACATTGAGGCATCCAGGTTATTTGTAAAACCAAGGTAAATTGTCAAACCTAAAAAACCCATAGCAAGTTCATACATGCTAATATGGGTAGAGGGCATCTCTTCCACAAGGCGTGCATTACAAACAGCAAACAAAGCAGCTAAAAAAGCGGATATCCCTCCAGCAAGCAATGCCCAGTATTCATTTGGTGAGAAGTCTCCGGAAACAAAATAGATACCACCGACAACCAATAGGCCCAATGAGAACTCAAGCCAAGAAAACTTCTTTTTCATGATAATTGGCTCAAGCCAAGCCACATGTAGTGTTGTTGTTGAGAGACATAAAATACCCAAGGAAGCAGTAGAAAGCTGAATTGAAGTGTAGAATGTAACCCAATGCGCCGCAACCACAAACCCTACTAGGGTCACTTTTAACAACTGACCTTTATGAATCGATAAGGAGGATTTCCTGAATAATAAATATAGAAAAATCACAAAGGAAGCAATCCCTACCCTATACCAAACAATGTATAAAGCTTCAAGATTAATGAGCTTGCCTAGAATACCCGTAAAACCCCACAAGAAAATAATGAAGTGTAAAAGAAGGTGGTACTTGTATTTAGAAAACACGATTTACTTCATTTTAATCCATTTGGCAATAGAAGCTTCATTTGCGCTCACATAACTTGAATCTCCTTCCTTTGCTGCAGATTTCATTGACACCTTTGCTGCAGAAATCGCTTCTTTATACTTCCCATTTGCCGCATATAATTCTGCCTGAACTTTAGTCATCCAATATGCAGATACCCCTCTAATTTCGACCGCTTTATTAATCCACATTAAAGCTTTTTCAAGATCAATTCCTTCATTCAAATAGTACTTCGCTGATTTGTAATAATCAGAAGCGCTTGGTCCAGACATTAGCTTGTCGATGTTTTTCACGACTTGCTTCTTTGTCATCAAATCAAATGGATATGTAAACTTCACCTGATCCCAAGAGATACATAAACTGGCGCCATCAGTATTTAAGTTTTCAAGTGAAATAGTCAAGGTTTGAACCGCCGTTTTTAATGGACTTATTTTAGATTTTAACCGAAGAGCCACTTTCGCTTCATCCCACTTATCAGGCGTACCCCAATTATTGGATTCATTGTAAAAAATAAGCTCCCAACTTTCTTTACCTGGAATTGCAAATAACGCATAAGTGCCTTTGGACAGGGTATCTGAATTAAAATAAATCTCTTGTGATACCTCTATAGTTGTATTCTTATTTGCACCAAGGCGCCACATTTCGTTGTAAGGAACGACATTGCCAAAAATAACACGACCGCGCATTGATGGGCGAGAATAAGACAATGAGAAATCTGTTAAACCAACTGTCTGGTTAAGTTCGCATTTGGGACTCAATTGAGGCGTCTCAACCTGAGAAAACACGTTAAAAGAAGAAGAAAATAAACAAAAAATAAAGATAAAAAGTAGCTTATATAATTTCATGGTTTTTTTGAGGTTTTAAATTTGAAACAATGTATTTAATCCAACAAATGTAAGACCAATCCTATAGATATTAACAATGAAGTATGGTAAAAAAAATAAAAGTCCCTAAAACGTCAGCATCAAATCCGTTAATTTAAGAGAATAACCCATGTGCTATGGAAGATTTAGGAGACAACAAACAGGAATTAGACGAGGAATTAGATCGATTTATTACTTTACTAAATCAATTGCTCCCTCATTATCATTCTCTGCTCAAGAAAGATGAACTAGATAAAGACGAATTAAATCGCCTTGGTGAAATCGAGCATTACCTCATAGGGGTAAACTCAAAAATTATGGAAATCAAAGGCAAACTTGAGCAAGATCTCTTTGGGCGTTCGCTCGATACCTATTACAGATTAAAGGATGAAGCTTATGCTGGTGATCCTCATTCAAAATTAAAACTTGAAAAAATGAGAGATACCTTTATCGAATCTTTAAAGTCCGGAGAGCTTATCAACTTTAATTAACCATTACCTCTGTAGATTATACTAATTTTACAGCATGGAAACAGTTCTTAAAAAACGAATTCTTGTTGTTGGTGGTGGAAGCTGGGCAACTGCACTCATAAAGATTTTGAGTAACGGAACCTCTAAACTGTCTTGGTGGATGAGAGATGAGGCCGCTATTGAACATTTGAAAACACATTCCCACCATCCTAATTACCTGCAATCAGCAGAATTTAATACAGCAAAAATAAATATCTCCTCAAATCTAAAAATACTTATCTCCGAGTGCGAAGTACTTATTGTAGCCGTTCCATCTGCATTTGTCCATTCTACATTTAAGGAAATACCAAAAGCCTTGCTTCAGGATAAAGTCATTTTCTCTGCTCTAAAAGGTATGATTCCTGAAATGAAAGCGATCCCAGCAAGATATTTTCATAAAAGCTTCGACATACCTTACGAAAACATGGGTATTATCTGCGGGCCATGTCATGCCGAAGAGGTGGCTATGGAAAGACTGTCTTATTTAACAATTGCATGTTCAGATCTCAATAAAGCAACTGAAATGGCCAATATTTTGGCTTGCCGATATATAAAAACATCTGTCTCCGACGACCTGTTCGGAACTGAATTTTCGGCAATTCTAAAAAATGTTTATGCCCTCGCCACAGGAATAAGTGCAGGCCTTGGCTATGGAGATAACTTTCAAGCAGTGCTGATTTCCAACTCTATACGTGAAATAGAAACTTTTATAGATGCATTGCACCCGATTCACCGCGATACAAAAACCAGCGCTTATTTAGGAGACCTTTTGGTCACAGCATATTCAAAATTCTCTAGAAATAGAACCTTTGGATTCATGATTGGCAAAGGATATTCAGTAAAAGCAGCACAATTAGAAATGAATATGGTCGCCGAAGGTTATTATGCGGTAAAATCACTTTATCAAATCAAAAATGAATTCAAAGTGGAGATGCCAATATTAGAATGCGTTTATGGAATTTTGTATGAAAACAAATCATCTAAAAATAAACTAAAAACGCTCACAGATCAATTAGATTAATTCAGTAGCATGAACGATTCAATTCTAGTTTTCAAATTTGGAGGTGCTTCCGTTAAAAACAGTGAAGCTGTTCAGAATGCAATAGCGATATTAAAGCTTTTCCCAAAGCAAAAGATTCTTATCGTAGTTTCTGCGATGGGAAAAACAACCAATCAACTCGAGCTGCTCTTTAACTCTTTTTACAAGAAGGACAAAGATGCTTTTTTATCGAAATTAAATGAGCTTAGAGAATTTCACGTCGATATTATTGACCAAATTTTCATCAACTCAGAACAGGGAGAAATACGATCTTTGGTAACCAGTTTATTTGACCAGATCACTTTATTATACGACCAGGACACAAGTGAAAACAAGAGCAAGTTGTATGACTCTTTTGTTTCCTATGGAGAACTTTTGTCGAGTTTGATACTTCAAAAGGCCATTCTCAATAGCTTAAATGAAAGCGCATGGGCGGATGCCCGTCAATTAATCAGAACAGACGCCAACTTTCAAAAAGCCAATGTTGACTGGGAAGGAACTATTAAAAACATAAACAGCATTTGTCTACCACAGTTGAGTACACATAAAATTGTAGTTACCCAGGGTTTTATTTCAGCAAACAAAAATGGGGATACGACAACTTTAGGTCGAGAAGGATCAGATTATAGTGCAGGGATCTTTGCCCATGCGTTAGACGCAAAATCAGTAACTATTTGGAAAGATGTTCCAGGCATGTTAAATGCAGATCCGAAATTCTTCAAAGACACAATCAAACTGGATAAGATCTCATTTAAAGAAGCCATTGAGCTGTCCTATTATGGAGCGAGTGTTATCCATCCGAAAACACTCAAACCACTTCAAAACAAAGGAATCCCTCTTTACGTAAAGTCCTTTACAGAACCCTTAGGCTCAGGAACAAAAATCGATATTGACACATCTAATGACCGTGACATACCATCCTTTATTTTCAAAAAGAATCAGGTTCTATTTTCTGTTACACCAAAAGATTTTTCGTTTTTAATCGAAGCGAATCTGAGTGATATCTTTTTAAAACTTTCAGAGGTAAAAGCTGAGATTAACATTATGCAAAATTCTGCATTGAGCTTTTCATTTTTAATTGATGAAGACACAGACAAATTAAAAGACGTCATCGAAATACTAAGCCCTACATACCTTGTTAAATATAATTCCAACGTAGAATTGGTAACCGTAAGGCACTACGATCAGAAAACAAATGACTTTGTTTGTAAAGGAAAAACCATTCTTCTACAACAGAGAACGAGAACAACAGCTAGGTTTGTCCTCATATAGGAATTTAAAATACCTTTTAATTGGTATTTCCGTTCTGTGCAGATAAGCGCTATCTTTGTTCGATCATGCAAATTAATTTATCACATTGTGCCGTTGGCGAAGCAATAGAGATTGTCTCAATAGAAGATGACTTCATTGCAACAAAACTCATTGAGATGGGTGTCACGGAGAAACTGCAAACAAAAGTAGTTTTAATTGCCCCCTTAGGCGATCCAATTGCAATAGACATTAATGGCTTTATACTATCTATAAGAAAAGCTGAAGCACGTAAAATTTTGGTAAAAAAATTATCCAGAAACCAAAACGCTATTCTATCCTAAATGAAAGTCGCACTATTAGGAAACCCAAATACAGGAAAGAGTTCCATCTTTAATCTTCTGACAGGGCTTAGACAGCAAGTCGGAAATTTCCCAGGTGTGACCGTAGAAAAAAAGTCTGGATTTTTCATGGACGGAAAAGACCGCATAGATATTATTGACTTTCCTGGAACCTACAGCTTAATAGCAAGAAGCATAGACGAAGCGGTCGTTTCAAAGGTCCTCGAAGACAAAAAACACAAAGATTACCCCGACCAAATCCTCGCCGTTGTTGATGCTTCCCGACTTGAAAACAATTTGTTCCTTTTTACCCAATTGTATGACTTCCAATTGCCTATGGTATTGGTTCTCAACATGTGGGATTTGGCTGAAAAACAAGGAATACATATTGACCTTGAAAAATTACAAGAGGCATTTCCAGATATTTCAATAATTACGACAAACGCTAGAGTTGGATTAGGAAAGGAGCGGATTACCACTGCGCTAAGAGATGCAAAATCCAGAAACAATACCAAATTCATCCAACCAGTACCTGAACAGAATGATGAATTAAAGGACAAATTAAATAGAGAAATCGCTAAAAAGAGAAAAGAAAAAATCTCGCAACTGATCGCATCAGTTCAAATAAAAAACGAAAAACCGGAACGAAAACTACTCGATAAGTTCTTTGTACACCCAGTCTCAGGCTATCTGTTCTTCCTATTCGTTCTTCTCGTCATGTTCCAATCGATTTTCTCTTTTGCAAGCTATCCGATGGAATTAATTGATAGCGCTTTTGGCTTCTTATCCGAATGGTCATCTGAGCGCATGCCAGCAGGAGTATTGAACGATTTGATTTGTCAAGGAATTATTCCTGGTATAGGAGGGGTACTTATTTTTAT
This sequence comes from uncultured Flavobacteriales bacterium, assembly GCA_905182775.1. Taxonomy (GTDB): domain Bacteria; phylum Bacteroidota; class Bacteroidia; order Flavobacteriales_D; family Crocinitomicaceae; genus UBA952. The sequence continues at coordinate 15,831 of CAJJCU010000129.1, read as the reverse complement.
ACCTCAAATTGCACTGCTGTTTTTCTTTATAGGAATTCTCGAGGAAACAGGTTATTTGTCGAGAGTCGTATTTATTATGGATCGCATCATGAGACCCCTAGGCTTAAATGGAAAAAGTGTGGTTCCCTTAATGTCTAGTTTGGCATGCGCAATACCAGGCGTAATGTCAGCGAGAACCATTGGAAACTGGAAAGAACGACTGATTACTATTTTAATTGCGCCCTTAATGAGCTGCAGTGCTCGAATACCTGTCTACACCCTTTTGATTGCCTTGGTCATCCCAGAAGGTTACTTCTTCGGATTTATTAATATTCAAGGATTTGTTTTATTTGGATTATATCTTTTAGGTATAGTAGGCGCCTTACTCACTGCTTTTGTTCTTAAACTAATAATCAAGAACAAATCAAAAGGTTTTATGCTCCTTGAATTACCTAGCTTAAAAGCACCAAGATGGGGAAATGTATTCTATTCCGTTATTGAAAAAGTTAAAGTATTTCTTTTAGATGCCGGAAAAATAATTATTGCAATTTCAATATTACTTTGGTTTCTAGCAAGTTACGGACCAGGCACGAAAATGGAAGACGCAAGGAATCGTTCTATGCAATCCGAAAAATTTATAAATGCTTCAGAGTCTGATCAAGCGGGGATCAAATCAGCTGCTGGACTTGAAAATTCATACATTGGACATCTTGGTAAATTCATTGAACCGGCCATCCAACCTCTAGGGTATGATTGGAAGATTGGTATTTCTCTTATCACTTCTTTTGCTGCCCGTGAAGTATTTGTAGGATCCATATCAACAATCTACGCCGTTCAGGCTGATGGAGACAACACAAAGGGATTGCTCGAGTCAATGAGGAATGAAAAAAGACAAGACGGAACCCCAACCTATAATCTTGCTTCAGGAATGTCTTTAATGGTCTTTTACGTATTCGCCATGCAATGTATGTCAACATTGGCTGTCGTAAAAAGAGAGACGCAGTCATGGAAATGGCCTATCTTCCAGCTCGTATTTATGGGTGTCATGGCATATGTTTTTTCATGGATCACCTACTTGGCTTTGGTCTAACTAAACACTATATTTAACAAATGATTCAAGAGCTATTTGTCTTTTTATTTTTAGCGATCGCAATTACTTTTCTTGTGAGGAGATTTCTTCGCCGTTTTAAAAAGGATAAAAAATCTTGCGACAGCTGCGCTTTTCATAAAGCACAAAGTGAGTCTTAAAACGTTTTGTTAATGTTCTGTTAATTATTTTTTAACAACAAGGTATCTTCGTAATTTAGGACTATAAAATTAAAAAAAACATGAAGAAATTACTTATCCTATCTATGTTGTTCATCGGAGCAATCTCAATGAACATCAATGCACAAGCTGAAATGACAACAGGTGCAAAAATCGAATTCTCAAAAGAAGTTCACGACTACGGAAAAATCAAATACAATGGTGATCCATATTGTAGTTTTAAATTTACAAATACTGGAAATGAGCCCTTAATTATTTCAAATTCCAAAGGTTCGTGTGGTTGTACTGTACCAACTTGGCCTAAAGAACCAATTGCTCCTGGAGCTTCAGGATCTATTAAAGTTAAATACGACACGAAAAGACCAGGCCCAATCAATAAGAGTGTAACCATTACTTCAAATGCAGTAAATGCTTCAACAAAGGTTCTAAGAATCAAAGGTGAAGTCGGTCAAGCTCCTAAGAGTGGTGCCCCTGTAAATAGTTCTGGTGCTCCTGCAAAAATGTAAATTGAGAAGCACATTACTTTTACTCATCCTATTTAAAACCGCCCTTGTCTTTGGACAAGCGGCGGTTTTTTCAGTCAAGCATAAGACTATAAAATTCCCAAATACTCCAGAAGGAGAGATCTTAAAGTTTAGCTACGAAATTAAAAATACCGGTAAGTCTGACTTAGAAATTTATTCCTCTGAGACAGAATGTTCTTGCACTGAAGTAGTTCTTCCATCTCAAAAGATTCGTCCTGGAGAATTCTCGAAAATAAATGTGATTTTTGACACACAAGGGAAATACTATTTTCAAAACCGCATGATCTATTTAAGAACCAATACAAGAAAAGGAAAGGAACTCCTGCGCTTTAAAGTATTTGTTGAACCCGCTCCTGACAGGGTTTTCCCAAAAGACCCTTAATTGTATTTGAAAACTTTTAGAACCTGAGCTTCAGTCGGTGAATCGAAATGAATGAAATAAATTCCGTTTGGTACACCTTGAATATAGATCTCAGAAACCCATCCATCAATGGTCTGTATTTGGCGTGATTCAAAAGGAACATGCTTCCCTTGAATATCTTCTATATAAAGGCTAAAGTTAGCAGCCAAATACCCTCGTATTCGCAACTTAATTTCTTCTGAAAATGGATTTGGATATGCTTCAAGAAGTAAGGATTCGCTTTGCTGAGGTGCACATATTGCTTCGCTAATCAATGAAACAAATTCATCAGGAGCTACCACACGAATGCCCTCGTTAAGCAAAGAACGAACAAACAACAAGCTATCTACAGAGTTAGACCATGCATGGACTGCAATTAATGAATATCCATCTGTTGAATGAGGGTCTTTAACTTCATTATTAAGCTTACTCGCCAAACTCTCACAGGTTTCAAAACCACCCCAAAGGTTATACTTTGCAGAAATGACTGGTTTCAAGGCATAACAATCCATTTTCCCTTTCATTTTACTATAATTAGAATAGTCGTAATAGAATAAACCATCAACGCTTTCCTGCTTCAAATAGGGGTGGAAAACAGATTCATCGTACGCATTTCCTAGAATATTTACTATAGATAAGTCAGATTTATCTAGAAATGAATTCATTAAATCACATGAAGACTCAAGAGCTGGATATAGCTCAGGAAAATGGTATGTATGTCCCGAGGGGCCTGCAATAAAATAATCCTTCCCTGCCGCCGTAGACTCCGCCATATCATAAAGTTTTGACATTACTGTTGGCGCAATTTCAGAAAGAGCTGGAGGAATCGTCCAACCAATATCCATCAAACCCCTATTCTCACTACCAAACCAACGGCTATCTTCTGCAAATAAATTTAACATCCATTGAACATTATCCCCGTCAGACATCAGAAAACAAACCGTATGCGTATTTTCCTCTATAGAAGGTTCTTGGGTTGAAACTTGCTGGATCGTTTCTGCATTGAAATTTGTTAGGGTTGATATATTGAAACCCCAATCCGCAGGATGAACACCTATAGAATAAGCGGAAGCTTTAGCAATCGTTTGGTACTCATCATCTCCCCAACCATAGAGAATAGAATTCGAGGCCATTCTTGAGAAAGCATTCTCCGTTGTTGTGCTATGAATGTCATCATAAAAATGCAAAGCACTGCTAAAAATAGAGTAGTCTCCTAAAAACAAGGACTTGTCCTCCCTTTGATAAGTCACAATCTCATCGCTAAGGAATTCGCTATAATAATCCATCACCCATTGTTCATCCTTATCTCTAACATCCAAGAGCAAAGCAAACCCACTCTGCTCAACCAAAGACTGAAGTTCCGTTGTCACGGCTAAAGCATTGAGAGGACCACATAACGAATTTGCAACATTAGTCGAATTATCATTTAAATTACATAGAATATACCCCGTTACATTATGAGGAACAAGGGTTAATACAGAATCAATACTGCCATTCAATTCTGTGGAAATAAAGACATTGTAGTTCTCTTCCAAATCCTGAATCCAAATTGAACTCCCACTGCCTTTATCTCTATAAATTTTTGGTTCTATCTTAGCACAAAGCCCTTGAATACTTTGAAGCAATAAAAGCTCATCATGGGTAAATGAATCATCATTAAAAACATAGAGCGTATCGGACTGAGAAGAGCTAGGATAGGGACTATTTTCGACTCTATGAATGAATGACTGTGCAAATGAATCATTCGCTATTTGACAAAACAAAAATGAGACAATAATTAATCTAAGCAAGATTTTATTTTAGTTATTAAAAGGTCCATCAATGCGAAAAGAAAATATGCGCGTCAATTACTTGGCGTAATTCACTGCTCTTTTCTCTCTAATTACGGTAATCCGAACTTGACCTGGATACGTCATTTCAGTTTGGATCTTTTCAGATATTTGAAATGAAAGCTCTTCAGATTTTGCATCAGAAACGCGATCCGCCTCGACCATCACCCTTAGCTCTCTTCCCGCTTGAATAGCATAAGCACTAGCAACTCCATCAAAAGCCAAAGCAAGTGACTCTAAATCTTTAATACGCTTAACGTAGGCCTCTACAATCTCTCTTCTCGCTCCTGGTCTTGCTCCTGACACAGCATCACAAACTTGAACGAGCGGAGATATCAGAGTTGTCATTTCGATTTCATCATGGTGGGCTCCAATTGCATTTAGTACATCTGGCTTCTCACCATATTTTTCAGCAATCTTCATTCCTAGGATTGCGTGAGGCAATTCGGGCTCGTCCTCAGGTACCTTACCAATATCATGAAGGAGACCGGCACGTTTTGCTATCTTAGGGTTGATCCCTAGTTCAGATGCCATAGTTGCACATAAGTTTGCAACCTCACGTGAATGCTGTAGTAAGTTTTGACCATAAGAGGAACGGTATTTCATGCGACCGACCATTTTGACAAGCTCCGGGTGTAACCCATGAATGCCTAAATCGATACAAGTTCTTTTTCCTGTCTCAGCAATTTCCTCATCAAGCTGCTTTCTTGTTTTTGCAACAATTTCCTCAACACGCGCAGGGTGAATTCGACCATCGGTGACCAACTGATGCAGCGACAATCTTGCAATCTCTCTTCTTACAGGATCGAAACATGACAGCATAATTGCCTCTGGAGTATCATCAACAATGATTTCCACACCCGTAGCAGACTCTAACGCTCTAATATTTCGTCCTTCTCGACCAATAATTCGACCTTTAACCTCATCAGAATCAATATTAAATACAGACACCGCATTCTCAATAGCTTGCTCTGTAGCAACCCGCTGTATCGACTGAATCACAATCTTTCGCGCTTCCTTATTGGCATTTAACTTGGCTTCCTCTGTAATTTCTTTGATATGAATCATCGCGGCAGTTTTGGCTTCATCTTTTAAAGCCTCCATTAGCGCATTTTTTGCATCTTCAGCGGAAAGACCGCTAATTTTTGACAATTCACTCACCCTTTTTTCTTGGGTTTTATCTAGTTCTTTAATACGCAATTCGATCCCTCGAAACTTGGCATCAAAATCGGATTTTGTTTTTTCAATTTCTTTTTCTTTTCGACCAAATGAAGAAATCTGTTGCTCTAGTTTATTTTCTTTTGCCTTAGCTCGATCTTCTGTAGATTGAATACGGCGTTCTCTGTCTTTGATTTTGGTTTCGTGCTCTTGCTTGAGGGATAAGAAGCGCTCTTTGGCCTGAAACATTTTGTCCTTCTTAATGGATTCAGCTTTAGTTTCGGCTTCTCTAATGAGGTTATCAGCCTTTCCTTTGAGCATCATACGCTGACCAATCAGTCCGAGAGCAATTCCAGCTATAAGCCCTACTACAATATATACAATTTCCATACTTACACAATTAAAATTAATAATCGTGTTACCGGGTTACTAAGAGATCTGATTGGCTTCATCGATCTGCTGGCATAGCTGCTCAAGCGCTTTGTCAATTTGACCTAGGTTATTCGATGCTTCCTCTTCTGAAGTGTCTGAAGATTTTTGATGCGCTTCTTGTTTCATGATCAGTTGAAGTGCCGTCATTGCTATTAAATCTTGAGGATCCTTCACCGCATAATTCTTTTTCAAGCTATCAAGGGCATTATTTATGGTATCTACTGCAGCCGAAACACTTTCTTGCTCGTTCTCTTCAACGGTCAAGGGATAGGTTCTTCCTGCTATATTTACTTTCAACGATATTTTAGCCATTTTTAGTCTTTAAGCTCTTCTATACAGATTTCAATTTCTCTAACTAGTGTGTCGATCTCCTTGTTCTTTTCATCCAAGTTTTTTGAGACGGACGCGGTAACATTATTTTTCGCAGCTGTTATGGTAGATTTCAACTCTGCATTGTGTTTTATACTTAAATCATTCAACTCATTTGACTTCTTATCCAATTCGGATGTAAGCATTTCGTTTTCCAATTTAAGATCTGAAAAATTCTGAAGAAGTACCTTTACTTTCTCTGAAATTTCCGCAATGCGACGTTGAATTTTATCATCCATAGCAATCTACTTTGATACAAAGTTAAGATTGTAAGCAAGTTTTAAAAGACAATAGCCATTTAATTTCAAAAAAAATAGCTCTCAAAGAAATTTAAGTGTTTACGCCAAATTCTTTAAGGTACAACGGATTACATTCTGAGAGTGCTACAAAGGAATGGTTTCGGTATTTCTCGAGTGCCAATAGCATCTGACCCAAAGCGCTAACATTTACGTTCGGATCATAGGTGAGCTCACGATCTTTCCAAAGCTCAATAAGTTTTGGTGCCCCATCTCCAAAATAAATAAATGGCTCATTTTCCCTGAAAGTATTCTGCTCAACAACAACAGCAGCGAGTTCGCATATTACCAAATCATCACAAGCGATCATTTTTGTGTAAACCTCCATCCTCCGGGCATCTAACATGGCACATAAATTAGCTTCAGGATACTGAATACGGCCTAACGCAAGCAGACTATCTAGTGTTGGAATCGCAATCACGGGTATACCAAGACCAAAGCACAAGCCTTTTGCCGTAGACAACCCTATCCGTAAACCGGTGTAAGAGCCTGGACCAATACTTACGGAAACCGCATTGAGATCTTGTAAATTCTTATTTGCAACCTGCATCACCTCTTCAATAAAAAGCGTCAAAAATTCACCATGAATATAACCATCTGGATCTTTCTCTACTAAAGCTAATTTTTCTGCTGACTCAGATAGTGCAACAGAGCAAATTTTAGTTGCAGTTTCAATATGTAGGATTAGTTCACCCACTACTCAGGTATCTCAAATTTAAATCCCACCCCGTGAAGATTTGAAATAATAATTCTCGGATCGTCACTAAAGTATTTCCTAAGCTTGGTAATAAAAACATCAAGGCTTCTTCCTACGAAATAATCATCTTGACCCCAAACTCCCTTTAAAATAATCTCCCTGGAGATTACTTGATTTTTATGCCGATATAAAAGCTTAAGGATTTGAGCTTCTTTTTTTGTTAAAGTTTTTGGAAGATTATTTATTGACAAAACTTGGTTCTCAGTATCATAGGTATAGTTGCCTATTGAAAACACCATTTCTTCTACTTCCTTAGTTTCTATGCGCACTCTTTTCAGTAATGCTTTGACCCTTAGTTGAAATTCTTGAAGACTAAAGGGCTTGGTAAGGTAATCGTCGCCCCCTGCTTCAAAACCTTTGATCTTATCCTCTGTCATAGATTTTGCTGTCAAAAATAAAATAGGAATCTCAGCATTGACTTTTCGAATATCCTGCGCCAATGAAAACCCATCTAGCTTCGGCAACATTACATCTAATATACATAGGTTAAAATCACCCTCATTAAATTTAACCAAGCCCTCGGCCCCATCCTCTGCACATACCACATCATAATCTGCAGATTTGAGATGATCCGAAATGACCACACCTAAATTCACATCATCTTCAACCAATAAAATTTTGATTTTCATAAAAGCGAAGTTACAAAAAAAGAGCTCATTTTCAGAGCTCTTTTACTAAATCAACCTAACCTACCGTGTTCTAAATTTAAAGAGAATACTGCCTTTTTTGACGAGTGGAACGTTATAATTATAAACACGTTTTAAACAATGGTATCGACTATTAAAAGCCAACACAAACAAAAGCAATTAGGAAAAGTTGGGAAGAAAATATTTTGATTGGTAAAATTAATGACTTTGGTATGCCTATGTTTAATAAGAATCAGCCACGCTAACATTTTTTATAATATCTCTTTTCGTTTATTGGCGGAACGAGACATTCAATGGCTATAAATATGTAATTAGAATTATATTTGTTCTATGAGTAAAAAATCAATCTTGATAGTTGACGACGATGAAGACATCCGAAGCCTTTTGACTTATAATATCGAAAAAGCAGGATATGATGTTGACAACGCTAGTAATGGGATTGAATGCCTGGAGAAAATAAAAGAAAATAAGCCCCATTTAATATTAATGGATGTTATGATGCCAGAGATGGATGGATTGGAGGTTTGTGAGCAAATAAAATCGGAACCTTCAAATGCGCAAATACTCATTTGCTTTTTAACTGCACGCGGAGAGGATTATAGCCAAATTGCAGCACTAGAGGCGGGCGGAGATGACTATGTAACTAAACCTATCAAACCTAAAGTTCTTCTGAGTAGGATCAACGCTCTATTGAGAAGAACAACTCATTCACCATCCCTCCAGCAGGATATTATTCATATTGACTTCGATAAGTATATTGTGTATAAAAATGGTGATGAGATTTTATTGCCAAAAAAAGAGTTTGAGCTCATCTCACTTTTAGCATCGAAACCAAATCATGTTTTTAGAAGGAATGAAATTCTAACTACAGTTTGGGGGACCGAGATTGTTGTGGGTGATAGAACCATTGATGTTCATATAAGGAAACTTAGACGTAAACTGGGAGAAGAATGTATTGCCACCGTAAAAGGAGTCGGATACAAATTAATACAGTAATTATTGTCATAAAAAAAACACTGCTTAAAAGCAGTGTTTTGAGTGATTGAGTTAAAAGTCTTAGTGTTAGTATGACGTATCGTTATTCTATAAAGTTGCATCCCCTATTTAAAAACTCAGAAAAAAAATCGAAGTCCATCATAAAGCAATGATGAGAACCCCCTTATTAAAACAAAAAAAACACTGCTTAAAAAGCAGTGTTCTGAGTGATTGAGTTAAAAGTCTTAGTGTTAGTATGACGTAACAGCATTTCATAAAGTTGCATCAGGCAAAAAACATTCTAAAAAAACTGAACTATTTTCTTTTTAAAGTAATCATCATTCGTCAATTATAGCACTAGAAAAAGATGAGACTTAATGCGCTACTAAAGAAAAATCAGAAGCAAAAAAAAACACTCCTCGAAAGCAGTGTTTAATTTTCTATTGAGTTATAGTATTAGCATTATATTGACGTAATACTATATCAAAAAGTTGCATAAGTGATATTAAATTAGACCTGAGCCAGAATAACTGAAAAGAAAAAAGCACTGCCGAGGCAGTGCTTTCGATAAGAGTAAAAATGTTTAAGTTTTCGTAGTCATTTTATAGACGTATAACTATTTCTAAAAGTTGCATCAGCTAAATGTTTTTTAAAGAATTAAAACCCTAACCAAGGAATAAAAAACATAAATCGAAAAGCAACAAGCAGGGGTAAAGTATCCGAATGCATATAAAACCAAAAACACCGCTCGTTTGCGGTGTTTTCAATGATAAGAGTAAAAATGTTTTAAGTTTCCATATTCAGACGCACCATATTTTATAAAAGTTGCATTGAAAAAATAAAATATTAAAAAGCATAGATATTTACTACTTTTAGTTCATGAAAAAACTTTCCTTTTTTACACTTTTACTTCTCTCATTCTCTTTAAGCAGTCAAAAGAATACACCTAAAATCATCGTAGGAATTGTCATCGATCAAATGTGCTATGATTACCTCTATCGATTTCAAAATAATTTTTCAGAAAATGGTTTTAAGAAATTAATGAGAAAAGGAAGTCATTTAAAAAACATGCACTACAACTATATACCCACATATACAGGGCCAGGTCATGCATCGATTTATACAGGTGCAACACCTAATGTCCATGGCATTATTGCAAATAGCTGGATAGAGGAATCCTCCAAAAGCATCGTCAACTGTGTTGGAGATCCATCCGTTATAGGGATTGAAAGCAGCATTCTTTATGGCAAATCATCACCACATAGACTAAATACATCAACAATAACGGACCAATTAAAAAATGAGCACCCAAAATCTAAAGTAATCTCTATCTCTATTAAAGACCGTGGCGCAATATTACCAGGAGGCTTCAAAAGTGACGGAAGCTATTGGTTTGATTATGGAAAAGGGCAGTTTATCACCAGCAGTTACTACCTAAGTCAGATGCCTAAATGGGTGAAAAAATTCAATGCCAAAAACAATGCTTTGAGTTATGCTCAAGTTTGGAAACCTCTTCTTGCAAAAGAAAGCTATCGTGCTATAGATTCTAGCCCCTATGAAAAAGTCATCAATGGCCAAGGAACTGCCGTTTTTCCATATGACATAAAAAACTTATGTAGCCTAAATCAATCCTATGAACCATTTACAATGTCCCCTTTTGCAAATAACTTATTAACCGATTTAGCAATTGAAGCCCTGAAAAAAGAAAATCTCGGTAAAGGCGAATTCACTGACATGCTTTGCATAAGCTATTCTTCTACAGACATTGCGGGGCATCTTTTCGGTCCGGATTCCAAAGAGATTGAGGACATGTATTACAGGTTAGATCTTGAATTGTCTCGGCTTTTAAACCACTTAGAAAAATCATTTGGCAAAGATGAATTTGTTTTATTTCTAACTGCCGATCATGGAGTTGCGACGGTTCCTCAAAAAAGAGTAGATGAAGGCTTGAGTGGAGGATATGTCTTTATAGATAGAGTGATTTCAGATCTCCGAAATAGAAGCATCACTTTATTTGGTGTGGATTTTATTTTAGGTCAAAATAATTTAAACATCTATTTAAACCAGGAGGTTTTAGACTCTATCCTACCCAAAGTTTCGAAAAACTTATTACTAACACAACTAGAAGAGGAACTTTCAAAGGTTAAAGGAATTAAGACCACTAGAAGAGGCGTGTCGCTTCGATCGCAAAACAAGAATGATGACAAATGGGACCGACTACTCGCTAATGGGTTTGACCCAAATAGAAGTGGAGACCTTCTCATTGTATTAGAATCGGGATATTTACCAAAGTCTAGTATCGATGCTCACCACGCCCAAGGAACCTCACATGGCTCAGGATATAATTACGATACGCATGTGCCCTGCATCTGGTATGGCGCCGGTATAAAAAGTCAAGAAATAATTGCTCCCCTGAACATTACGGATATTGCTCCTACGCTACGCGAAATATTAAGTTTACCAAAAACGGGGCAAATGACCGGTAAACCAATCGAGGCAATTCTGAAGCGTTAACCCTATCAATATGGATCATCCAAAAATCTTCTTAAATCATTTGGGGCAAACAACAACACACCCCCTTCTTATTGAAATAGACCACGCCGAGGGTATATATCTATTTGACAAAAAAGGGAAAAAATACATGGACATGATTGCCGGAATTGCAGTGAGCAGTCTGGGTCATGGAAATCAAAGGATAAAAGAAGCGCTCAAAAAACAGATTGACAAACATCTTCACGTAATGGTATATGGAGAATTTGTGCAAGAACCACAAGTTCAGCTCTCCAATAACTTAAGAAAATTACTTCCTAAAAATCTCGATGGTCTTTATATTGTGAACTCCGGAACAGAAGCCATTGAAGCGGCTATTAAATTATGTAAAGCATATACGGGACGTAAAGAACTGATCTCTTTTAAAGGTGCTTATCACGGCAGTACGAATGGTGCACTAAGTATTTCAAGTAACGAAAAAAGAAAAGAGAACTTTAGACCACTACTACCTAACATTGAATTTATTGAGCTTAATAACACAGGCAGCCTTCAAGCTATTACAGTAAAAACGGCAGGTGTATTTCTAGAGACTATTCAAGGCGATGCAGGTGTTCAGATCCCAACACTAAACTTCATGCAAAAACTACGTCAAAAATGTGACGAAACTGGCGCATTATTAGTTTTAGACGAAATCCAATGTGGGCTGGGTAGAACGGGCAAAACCTTTGCATTTGAGCATTTCAATATCGTTCCTGATGTACTCACCTTAGGGAAATCATTAGGCGGAGGATTGCCTATTGGTGCACTAATAGCACCTCAAAAAACATTAGCAACGTTTAGCACCAACCCAGAGCTTGGGCACATAACAACTTTTGGCGGACACCCATTGATCTCCGCAGCGGCAGCTGAATTCTGTGCCATTCTAGACGAAGAAATTAATTTAGGAGAAGTAGAACGCTTAGGAAAGTTAATTGAAGAAAACATCGGTACCCAAAAAGGCATCATTGGCTTCAGAAGGAAGGGCATGCTTTTCGCTTTTGATATGTCCTCAGCAGAATTGGTGGCGAAAGTAGTAGAGAAATGCTTAGAGAAGGGGTTAATTATATTTTGGTTCCTTTCACATCCGAATAGTTTTAGACTTTCGCCTCCGTTAACAATTACCGAAGCTGAGGTTATTAAAGCAACAAATATTATCCGGGATGCGATAGAAGAAAGTATTTGAGATTATTGAAGCTTTCCAAGTTGGTATTCTTTATTTTTGCAACTGCACAATATTTATATGAAGGTTACAGATTACTTAAAAGACGCTAAAAGCACATTGTTTTCATTTGAAATACTCCCTCCTCTAAAGGGAAAGAGTATAGAATCCATTTACAATGGTATTGACCCATTAATGGAATTCAACCCCAAATTTGTTAATGTTACTTACCACAGAGAAGAATATATTTACAAAGAGCAAGAAAACGGCTTATTAGAAAAGGTGGCGATTCGAAAAAGACCAGGAACCGTAGGTATTTGCGCGGCAATTATGGCGAAATACAAGGTTGATGCAGTCCCTCATTTAATTTGTGGTGGATTTAGTAAAGAAGAAACAGAAAATGCTTTGATTGACCTTCAGTTTTTAGGAATAGACAATGTCCTGGCACTTCGTGGAGACTCTATAAAAACAGAAAACTCATTTCGACCTCACGCAAAAGGCCATCAATATGCTTCTGAATTAATTGACCAAATTGATGCTATGAATCATGGCAAATATTGCGTTGACGATATCAAAATGGAACCTACTGATTTCTGTATCGGTGCGGCTGGCTATCCAGAGAAACATTTTGAGGCAATGAATTTAAAAACAGACCTTATCCATTTAAAACAAAAAGTGGATGCTGGTGCCTCTTACATTGTTACCCAGATGTTTTTTGACAATAAAAAATATTTTGCATTTGTCAAGGCTTGTAGAGATTTCGGGATCCATGTCCCTATTATACCGGGCCTCAAACCAATAAAAACTTTAAACCACATCTCATTTTTACCCAAATTCTTTCATATTGACTATCCTGAAGAACTATCGACTGAGCTACTGAAATGCAAAACAAATAAGGATGTTGAAGTGGTAGGGATCGAATGGGGTATTCATCAATCTAAAGAACTTTTCGCGGAAAAGGTTCCCTGTATTCATTATTACACTATGTCTAATTCAGATGCTGTAAAAGCCATCGCTAGTAACATCTTTTAAATGAAAAATTATTTCCTTTTATTACTTTTCCTCTCAACCTTTGGGGTTTCTTATACCCAAGAAGAAAGCAAAGCAAAAACCTTAGTGATTGGTCAGTTTGACCGGCCAGAAGAACGGTATGCAATAGAAGTCGCGGTAACTGATTTGTTTTCAAAGAACGGTATCCCTGCAGTTCCATCATTAAATGTAATCAAGCAAGGAGCAAACCCCTCTATTCTTGCAACCGATAGCATACAAGAGCTACTAAGAAACATGGGCATTACAACAATTGCGATTGTAAATGTTAGAGGATATGATCGAAGGTTTAAAATAAGTGAAAAAGAGACCGCCCTAAGCGAGGCACTTGGAAGAACAAGTATATACCACGTTTACAGAGAAGAAGTGACTTCAGTAAGCTTTGAATTTATTTTCTTCAAGGACAACAAAATGTACTTTAGAGACATCTTAAAATGCAGAAACGTTGGAGATAGAGACTCGGTTATCAAAAGGATACGTAAAAAGCTTCCAAAAAGAATTTCAAAAAAGTGGCCTAAAAATTAGAAATTTCCTGAACGGAATTTTTTATCAAAATTCATTTCACTTGGATCTCCATATGCACCGCATTTTGGTACACGCTCAAAAAGTTTGATAAACTTTATTTTGAACAATATAGGCCAATATTGTGAAGAGAACCAATTCAATTTAGCGTGAGGACCATTCCATTCGTGAATACCTATAATAGGTAATTCGAGCGTTGGTACCATCATCCATGCGCGATTAAACCGCACACCGACACCAAGGCTATAATGAAGTTGAAGGTTATTTTGACTCTGAAACTGTTAGTTTAAAGGACGCTGAGAAAAACCGTCATTATAGAGACGTTCCCCTTCGTTCGGTCTAAATTCATAATTAAAACCTATTCCATTGTCGATAAAATGCTTTCTTGCTTTGTCGATTTTTTTCTTTCCAATATAAATTAATGAATGAGCAGAAACTCTCGCAGAAAATGAACCAATTGTAAATGCTCCTTCTCCATTCTCAGTTAAAATCGATACACCCGCAGCATCCAACACATTAACCTCTGTAGACTCTTTTCCTGCGAAAACTTTATATCCTAAACCCCAATCAAAGTAATCAATAATTCTACTTTTCCTCAAAAATTTAATCGGGATCCCCTTCCATTTAGGGAAATGTGCAAAACCCAACTCAGCTGCGTATCTGATTTTACCTTCAGGTTTGACAATGAAAGATTCTCTTTGCCCACTTAAAAGTTCATTTTGTCCATTCGTTTCTTTTCCTGGAATTAAATAGGTAGCGGCTAGTGAAAATTGAATACCATCATTAACCACAACTATGTAATCGTTGCCTCTTGCACCTTTTTTAAAGCCACCTTGGCTAAATACAGAAAAAGCAATACCTATTACAAAAAGAAAAAGTCCATATCTCATATTTCGAATTTAAAGGATTTACTCTCCTCAGCTATTAAATCCATCACCTCATCACTATCCCAATGCTCTTCAATATTAGGAAATTTCATTACGCGCTCCATAATACCATCTTGTATTTTACCTTGCTTATAGGCAACACTGTAACGAATTGTACTAAAGGTCACTTGAGAATATAACGGCAACCACTTTTTAGGGTACATTTTAGTATACTTGGCTTCTATTTTCTTTCGTAAAAGAAAATTTTCATCTGCAACATAATCACGCATTTCATAATAGTTATCCAAAGAAAGATCTTGGAGGGCATCTCCATCTGGTTTTCGCGTTTCATTATATTCTTTAAACACAGCATCCCAATCCTCATTATGTTTAATCATAAGGTCATTAAGAACCGTACAATCTTCAAAACCTGAATTCATCCCTTGGCCATAGAATGGAACTGTAGCGTGTGCTGAATCTCCCATCAAGGCAACCTTTCCATGCGTCCAAGGATGACAGCGTATGATTGCCAAAGAAGCCAAAGGGTGGTCTTCCCATGCCTCTCCAACATTCGGCATCATTTCATGGAAATCAGGGAATACATCCCTGAAAAATTCATCAACATCTTCTTTCGTTTTGAGTTTGTCAAAAGAGTACTTATGATTTTCATGCGGCATGAATAACGTACACGTAAACGAACCATCTTCATTTGCTAAAGCAATCATCATAAAACGACCTCTTGGCCAAATATGCAAAGCATTTTTATCCATAATATAGTCTCCGTTAGGAGCCGCAGGAAGCAATACTTCTCGATATCCATCCTCAATAAAACGTTGACTAAAATTAAAACGAGGTAATTTTTGCATTGAATTGTAACGCGTAGCAGAAAAAGCACCATCTGCCGCAAAAATCAAATCAGATTTAACCTCAAATTCTTCATTAGTTTCGGTGTTTCTTATGAAGGAAATAGAATTTTCAAAATCTACTTTGTAGCATTCATGATGGTAATGAATGGTTGCATTTCCTTTTTTTTCAGCAATATCCATCATACGTGCATTAATATGACCTCTAGAAAC
>CAJJCU010000128.1 GCA_905182775.1 uncultured Flavobacteriales bacterium | reverse complement strand
TAGCGTATACAGCGATTGTGAAACTAAAAGAAACGGATGCTCCGATTTCTATCGTTTTGTATTTCCCCATGATCTCGATTCCTGTAATGACTCTTTTGTGCTTTTTTAAGTTCGTAATACCGAGTGGTATTGAGTGGCTTTTACTTCTGGTAATAGGTCTATTTACTCAATTTGCGCAGGTCCTTTTAACCAAAGCACTTCATTTAGGGTCCTCATCTGTTATCATTCCTTTTCAATACCTGGGTATTATTTATGCTTTATTGGTCGGTTATTTGGTTTTTGATGAACGTCTAAATTTGTTTGTCAATATTGGTGTCTTCCTTATTTTAACAGGAATTCTTATGAATGCCTATTTTCGTTTCAGAAGAACTCAAAAGGGCTAAAATTTTCCCTATTTTTATCCTATGCCAATAGAACGTATCCAACTTGCTGATTTCGGAAACCTAGAGCTGCTTGCCAAACAAGTCGTTGAGGGGTTTATTACCGGATTGCATAAAAGTCCATTTCATGGTTTTTTTGTTTTTTTTTCTGAGCATAGGTTGTATAATACGGGTGAATCTACGCGTCATATTGATTGGAAGTTATACGGAAGAACAGAACGGATGTACACGAAGAAGTATGAAGAGGAGACCAATCTGCGTTGCTTGTTTGTCATAGATTCATCGAGCTCGATGTATTTTCAAGATGGGGCTTCTTCTAAATTTGAGTTTTCTGTTTATGCCGTCGCCAGCTTAATGGAGCTTTTACGCAGGCAGCGTGATGCTGTCGGCGTTTCATTCTTTAGTACCAAGGTAGATTTCCTTTCTGAAATAAAGTCGTCTCAACGTCACCATAGGGAACTCTATGATAGAATGGAGGAGCGTCTGGTAAATTATGACCCCAAGCAAAAACAAAATACCAGTACTGCGGAGGCTTTACATGAAATTGCAGAATTGACACCTAAAAGAAGTCTGGTTGTTCTGTTTACCGATTTGTTGGATGATCCGGGACAGGTTGATAAGATTGTCGAGGCACTTCAGCATTTAAAGCACAACAAACATGAAGTCGTTTTATTTCAGGTGATGGATGTGAAAAAGGAGCTTGATTTGGATTTTGACAACAGGCCGCATGAGCTCATTGATATGGAGACAGGAGACCGTTTAAAACTGAACCCTTTAGAGATTCGCCAAGAATATGCGAGCAAACTAAAAGCGCATTTTCAAGAGATTAGAATGCGGTGTATCAATTTACATATCGATTTTATTGAAGTGGATGTAGCTCAGGGTTTTGCGCCGATACTGCAGCAGTATATGGTTCAAAGGCAAAAGGTGTACTAATAAAAAATGCAGACCGCTTTTCAATAGGGAATATACATTGCACTATTTTCAATATTATAGGGCGATAAATCAGGTTCAGCAACCGTCTCTAATTTCCAAATAAAGCTTTTGAGTCCTCTAAAAAGATAGATTGAATATATTATTAAGATCATCTTTTTAAATATCGTACCTTTGCGCCCTATTCATTTAAGATGTCACATAAATCAGGTTTTGTAAATATTGTAGGAAGTCCAAATGTTGGAAAGTCAACGTTAATGAACCGTCTTGTCGGAGAGCGTGTATCAATTGTTACTTCAAAGGCTCAAACGACGAGGCATAGAATCATTGGTATCGTTAATGAAGAAGATTTGCAGGTTGTTTTTTCCGATACACCAGGTGTTGTTAATTCTGCTTATAAGCTTCATGACAATATGATGGATAGCGTTCAGGGATCCATTAAAGATGCAGACGTTTTACTTTTTGTCACTGATACAAATGAGCGTCAAATGAACCATGTTCAAACCCTGGAGCGTATAAAGAAGCTATCGATACCTGTCTTTTGTTTGATTAATAAGATTGATTTATCCTCACAGGAAGAGGTTTTTAAAAGAATTGAATATTGGCAAAAACAATTACCGAATGCAAAAGTTTGTCCTATATCTGCTTTACATGATTTTAATGTAGGGGAGCTGTGGGAAGAGATTGTAAAGCATATTCCAGAAAGTCCTCCATACTATGATAAGGAAGATTTAACGGATCGACCTTTACGTTTTTTCATTTCTGAAATTATTCGTGAAAAAATATTTCTGCTTTGTCAAAAGGAAATACCATATAGCTGTCAGGTACTTATTGAAGAGTTCAAAGAAGAGGAACATATTATTAAAATTCGTGCCCAAATCATTGTTGAAAGAGATTCTCAAAAAGGGATCATCATTGGCAGAGGTGGAGATATGCTTCAGAAAATAGGTAAAAAATCTAGGATTGACTTGGAGAGCTATTTGGATAAAAAAGTGTTTTTAGACAATTACGTTAAAGTAGATAAGGATTGGCGTAGCTCTGAGCAAAAGCTTAAGAAATACGGATATTAAAGAATTAGAATATGTCAAATATTGTTGCGGTTGTTGGCCGACCAAACGTAGGGAAATCGACTCTTTTTAATAGGTTAACAGAATCTAGAGACGCAATTGTTAAAGAGATTAGTGGTGTAACTCGTGACCGGATTTACGGTCAGGGTGAATGGAACGGTTGTAATTTCTCTGTCATTGATACAGGGGGATACGCCAAAACCAAGGAAGATATCTTTGAATCAGAGATACGAAAACAAGTTGAGATTGCTATTGATGAGGCAACGGTCATCCTTTTTATGGTTGATGTGACTACCGGTATTATTGATATGGATCAGGTTGTTGCAGAGCTATTGCGAAAAAGTAACAAACATGTTATCGTAGTTGCAAATAAGGTAGATAATACTTCTCGTGTTGGTTTGTCTTCTGAATTTTATGCTTTTGGATTAGGTGAGGTCTATGACTTGTCTGCGACAAATGGATCTGGTACCGGCGAAATACTTGATGAGGTCGTGACTCTTTTTGATGCACAAGATGATTCTATTTTAGAAGAATCCGATTTGCCGAGAATTGCAATCGTAGGTAAGCCTAATGTGGGGAAATCATCGCTAATTAATGCTTTTACGGGTAAGGATCGAAATATCGTTACAGATATATCAGGTACGACTAGAGACTCTATTCACACGAGGTACAATGCATTTGGTTTTGATTTCTTATTAATTGATACTGCGGGTATCCGTAAGAAAGCTAAAGTTACTGAGGATATTGAATATTATTCTGTTCTTCGTTCGGTTAGAACGATTGAAAACGCGGATGTTTGCTTGTTCATGATGGATGCATCCGAAGGTTTGCAGAAACAAGATTTGAGTATTTTTTACATGATTGAAAAGAACTCAAAGGGTGTGGTCGTTTTGGTGAATAAATGGGATTTATTAGAAAAGGACCAAAACTCAGTTAAAAACTATGAGGATAAACTTCGTGAGCAGCTTTCGCCGTTTAATGATGTTCCAATTATTTTTACTTCAACGCTTTCTAAGCAAAGAATACATAAGGCAATTGAGACGGCAATGACCGTTTTTAATAATAGAATTAAAAAAATACCTACCTCAAAGCTTAATGACATCATGCTAGATGTCGTTCATGCGACGCCACCTCCATCGGTAAAGGGGAAGTATATAAAGATTAAGTTTATTCAACAGCTTCCGACCCACGCACCCTCTTTTGCTGTTTTTTGTAACCTTCCTCAATATGTAACCGACGGCTATAAGCGCTTTTTTGAGAATAGACTTCGTGATCATTTTGATTTTGAAGGTGTGCCCATTAAGATTTTCTTCAGAAAGAAATAAGGTAGAATTTACACGGTGGTTTTTAGGGGGTATTGCACAACCTTATATTGAGTTGATATTCTGCAGATTAAAGTATAGGAGCCTTTATTAGTTTTACTCTGTCCTGAATACCTTTTCCTTGCTGCCATCACTATAGATTTTGACTAAAATAGTGTTTGGTTTGTCTTCTATTTCTCTACCCATTAAATCTATCGTTTTCACAAGTTTTTTTGGTGCAATTGAGAATTGCTCAATAGCAGATGTAGCATTTGAAACGTCCATGATGAATAATCCATGTCGGGTATCTGAAACCAAAATATTGCCTGATGGTAAAAATGGATAAACTCCCCATGCACCATGCCAAGAATAAGGAATTGATGGACCGGGTTCAGTATCATAAAACCCAACTAAAGATGGATTAACGGGGTCTGAAATGTCAAAAATATATAATCCATCGTGATAATAGCTTATATATAAATAGTCATCTTTTATGATCACGTTATGCGGTATAGAGTTTGATCCTCCTCCAGAATTTACTGAAGATATAATATTGATGTTTGCCAGGTCGCTTACGTCACAAATTTGAACGTCGGTATTGAATGTTTCTTCCGCAAATACATATATATTTCCTTCATTATTGAGCCACCCAGAATGGTTGTATTCCCCTAGAGAAAATGACCCGAGAAATGTAGGGTTTACCATATCTAGACTAAAATCATAAATATGCAGACCAGTAGGTCCAGAATGCCAAAATGCAGTATCATTTCGGACGTATAAATCATGACCAAGATCAAATAGACTGCTTATATTAAGATCAACGATTTCTATAGGGTCTTCTGGATTCTCAAGAGAGTACAAGCCTCCGTCTGTATTGTATAAAATACCATTCAATGTATCTATAAAGATGTTGTGCGTGCGGCTGAATAAGTTGTTCGAGTCATACACAACCGTTGCCGAATCCGGGAGTTGGTTAAGGTTCGCTATTTGGAGGGTTCCAGGTCCTTCATCACAAACAATGTATAAATATCCTTGATAATCGTGGTAGTCTCTATGAATGACTTGGCCCGATGCACCTGGGATAAATTCTACTTGAGTTGAATTGATGGGATCAGTCACATCGAAAATATGTGTTCCAATTGTAGATCCAATAATTGCATATTCTCTTTCATTAATGGCAACACCCCATACTTCATTATAGTTGAGATTATAGATTGGTTCCGCGGGAATAGTCGGGTCATCCCAATGAAAGAGCAAATTCACATTTAGGCTCTCTTGGGCATAGGTGAGGGTCGAGAAAAAACACACAATAATGAGTAATCTAATAATATTCACAACTTTTTTTTATTTGAAAGGTAGTCATTTATTCAATCGTTTCAATACGCGTTTTTAAAACGCTTTTTCATGATTCATGATAATCCTTAGAAGTCTTTTAGGACCGCAGTTTTGATTCGAAAAAAGTGCTTTAGGCATATACGATGGGTGCTCTAAAAAAGGATCTTATTAATGTTTTGCAATTTTAGCCCCATAGCAGATTGTAGTATGGGGGAGTTTTAAACTATCGAATCAAGGTAATGTGTCCGGTTCGAACAATCCTGTCGTCAGAATTTTTCTTTTTGTAGATGATTTTCCAGGTGTAAATCCCCTCAGGACAGGTGAGCTGTTTATTAGAGTATTTTCCATCCCAACGTCCATTGGCATCTAAGCTTTCCCATACGACTTCTCCCCAACGGTTAAATACGAGCACTTGAAAATTGTATTTGTCAAAGCCACTAAGGAAAACAGGTCCCCAGGATTGGTTATGTTCATCTGCGTCCGGCGTAAAACTATTGGGTACATACAAGTCATTTTCGGGCATTTCAAGAACAAGAGAAGCCATGCTTTCACAGCCATCTATGGAAACCGCAGTTAGGGTTATGGTTTGGTATTCATTGATGATATTAATATTGGTCTCGGGATTAGTTTGGTTCGAGAAGGTTCCATCTCCAAAATCCCATAGAAATGATTCTGCGTTAGAGGAAGTGTTTTGAAAGGTAACGAGTTGGTTGTTAATGACGAGTGTATTTGGATTGGCAAAGAATGAGGCGTTTGGGGCTGGCGATACACATATCAAATCTGCATTTGTGACATCAGTAAAACAAGAGTTTTGTTCACTTATAGTGAGTTGAATGTCATAACATCCGGTATTGGTAAAGGTATAGTCCAGTATTGTGGCATTTGCCGTGAATTCACCATTTATAAACCAATTGTAGGTGGCATTTGGATTGTTGAAGTTCGGGGTTAGTTGGATATTAAAAGGACTACAGCCTATAGAATCGCTTGCCATGAATCCCCCATCAATAATTGTCTGAATATTCGCCGTAATAGCAAGAAAAGATGAGCTTTCACAACCATCTATGATTTGACTTGCAAAGTAGGTTTGTCCATTTATGAGCGGCGTATTTGGTGCGATGAGGTTGCCGTTATTTGCTGCATCATACCATTGTATGTTAGCGCCTGTTGCTTGGAAGTCATCGATTGTCGCATTGGCATCTTCACAAAAGTCTTGCGTTAAGAAATTACTTAAGGGTGCAGGAGGGTCTGAAATGGTAACCTCAATTTCTAAAGTTCCTGAACTTTCACAGCCGTTTGCACCTGTCGTTTGCGAAGCGAAATAGCTGGAGTTGGTCACTAAAAGTGTTGTAGAGGCAAGTAAGTTTTCATTACTGTCATACCATTGTATATCGTCTCCTGTGACGACAAGGTCGTTGAGTGTCGCACCATCCGTAGCACAGAAAACCTGACTTGGAGCACTTGTAGTGGGAGGTGGACTGTCATTTAAATTCACCCCAATAACAAGACTGTCGGTACTTGTACAGTTGGTATTTGGATCCGTTGCTGTAATGTAATAGTTACCTTCTAAAAGCACATCTATCAAAGCAACTGCAACAATAGAAGTTCCATTGTCAAA
>CAJJCU010000127.1 GCA_905182775.1 uncultured Flavobacteriales bacterium | reverse complement strand
ACTTTATGAAATCCTTTGATGCCACAGGCCCCTGGGTTCATCCAAAGCATGTTGTGTCTTTTATCCATTTTTACCAAAGCGATATGTGAATGTCCACAAACAAAAAGTTTGGGTGCACCATTTTTTTGGAGCTCTTCATGAGCTGGTTTTGAATAGCGTTCAGGTTTCCCGCCAATATGGGTAATTAAAACCTCTACATCTTCGATTTGAAATCTCAAAAACTCTTCGCATTCTTGTCTGATCACATTGTTGTCGATATTACCCCAAACTGCTTTGGTTGGTTTAAAGGCTCTTAATTCGTCTAAAACATCAAGAGTACCAATGTCTCCTGCATGCCAGATTTCATCAACTTCCGAAAAGTAGTTTTTTACTTTTGGGTCCAAGTATCCATGTGTATCCGAGAGGAGTCCGATCTTCTTCAATGCTTATTAGTTACTGGTTTCCTTTGACGAATCGTCTGGGTTCTCTTCGAGGTCGCTTTGTTGTTTTTTATATAAGTCAAAGTAAAATCCTTTTTTATTCAAAAGGCTCGTGTGGCTTCCTTCTTCGATTACGCTCCCTTGATCAATCACAATGATGTGTTCGGCATTTCTAATCGTAGATATTCGATGGCTAACGATGAGGGTTGTTCTGTTGCTATCGCCCTTGTTGAGTTCCATGAGTATTTTATCCTCAGTTTCCGTGTCTACCGCCGACAGACAATCATCGAGTATAAGGACTTGAGGCTTACGTAACAAGGCTCTTGCGATACTCAAACGTTGCTTTTGCCCGCCACTAAGATTGACGCCGCGTTCGCCAAGTAGGGTTTCATAGCCATCCTCAAGGCTGTTTATGGTATTAAGGATATCAGCCGTTTCACAAACGGAATTAATTTGTTCTTGGCTCACTTCGGGGTCGTTTGATCCAAATTTTATATTGTTACTAATAGAGTCAGAAAAGAGAAAAACTTCCTGAGGTACAACACCTAGCGATGATTTGAATCCATCCGTTTTGATCGTGTTTAATTCTATGTCATCAATCTTTAAGTTCCCCGAATCAGGTCTAAATTGCCGGAGCAGTAGGGCTATTATTGTTGATTTACCACTACCTGTTTTCCCGATTATCGCAAAGGTTTTCCCCTTTGGAATTGTAAACGAAAGATGGTTAATTGCAGTTATTCCAGTGTTTTCATAGGTAAAGGATACGTCATTGAAGACGATGTCTTTTGTAAAGGAATAGTCTACAGTCTCCTCATGTTTGTAGGGGTTTGTTTTGACACGTAAGAATTCATTGATTCGTTGTTGCGAGGCCGCGGCACGTTGGATTAAAGAGGTAACCCATCCGATACTTGCAAACGGCCATGTTAAATTGTTTACAAAAAAGATGAATGCAACGATGCCTCCTAAGCTGATCTCATTGTTAAACGACATTTTACCTCCTAAATAAATAGACAGCAAGGTGCTTAAGCCTATTAGGAAGAGTATGGTCGGAATAAAAAGTGCATTGACCATAACAAGCTTCATGCTTTTGTTTTTATAGGTATTTGCTGCGTTTTCAAATTTATGATTAATGGAATGCTGCTGGCTATATGCTTTTATGACCCGCATGCCTGCAAAACTCTCTTGAGCAATTGTAGAAAGTAAGGATTGCTCTTCTTGAACCTTCCTGCTCAAAAAATTCATTTTTGCCGAGACCTTATAAATCAAAAAAGACATGAGCGGTAGTGGTATGAGTACAAATGCCGTCAGTAAAGGGGAGATCATGATCATTTGATAAACGACTAAGCTAAATAGGACAACCAAGTTTATCGAGTACATGACACCCGGCCCAAGATACATTCGGACATGGCTAACGTCTTCAGAGATTCTATTCATTAGATCTCCCGTATTGTTCTTTTTGTAAAAGGATAAATCAAGATTTTGGTATTGATTGTAGATTTCGTTTTTGAGGTCAAATTCAATATGTCTTGACATCACAATGATGGTCTGTCTCATAAGAAACAAAAAGAAACCTTTTCCTAGAGATAGTAGCATGTAGATTCCTCCGATTTTCACTGAAATCCATAGAGCATCGCTTATAGTATTTATTTGAACGTCTGTCATTAACGAGTCAACAGTCGATTTTACAAACAGCGGCATTCGGACGCCGAAGTAATTACTGGCAATGGTGAATAAAGTACCGAGAAGTAAATGCCACTTGTATTTAAGGAAGTATTTATTCAGGTGTTTAAGTGACTTCATGTATTTATTGCTAATTTTATAGGCGCAATTTGGTCTGTGTAAAACTAATGATTCGGTCTGTAAATCCGTTCATGTTTTTTAATAATTCCTCATAATTTAGGATAAAAGATAAAGAATGAAAAAGGTCTATTTTTTAAAAAGCTGTTCCACCAATCAACGTATTTTAAAGCAGCTAAATCTTGGCGAAGAGGTTGAACTTCAAAACATCAAAGAGAAAAACATAGACGAGGAAACACTTGCTTTTTTAAAAGAAAAAGTCGGTTCTTATGAAGCCTTATTTTCTAAGAAAGCCATGAAGTACAGATCTTTGGGATTAAACGAAGTGGCTTTGACAGAATCTGACTATAAGCGTTATATCCTTGAGGAATATACCTTTGTGAAACGTCCTTTTATGATTAATGGTGATGAAGTATTTATCGGGAACTCAAAAGAGGTCGTTGCAGATGCAATGAAGTCATTTGGTAAATAGAAATAAAAATGATAAAAATGCGTATTTTTATACTTAGTTGTATAGGAGCCTTTTTCTTAGTAAATTGTGCTTCCACTAATGAAACGATTGTTTCTACCGATAAATCCAATGGGCTTATCGAAGATCCGAGTGATTCTTTAGTTAATCGTAAAAAAGCAAGGTTAGATAGTCTTAAGGTGATCAAATTCAATCCTGGAGCTCAGAAGAATTCAGTCGTAAATCCCTCAAAATCAAAGAGGGAAAAAGGACTTTAACCAAATTACTTTATTTACCTTTGCCGAAAATTTTAAATACTTAATAAATTGATTTATGAAAAAGTTTATTCTATTACTTAGTATTCTTGGATCCTTTTCTTCATTTGGACAGGTTCTTACAGAAGACTTTGAAGGTGTAGTTGCACCTGCCTTACCAAATGGCTGGACAGCTACTACTCAAGCAGCTAACGGCTATACTGGTTTTTATACTGGCGATGAAGTTGCTGCAAATGCAGCAGGATATTGGCCCGTATTGGCCAATGGATCTGCGTCTTTTGCAATGACAAATGATGATGTCCAAAATGAAATTTTATGTGATGAGTTACTTCTTTCTCCTGTAATGGACTTTACAGGTTTGACGAACCAGCAAGTTTCATTTCTTGCTTATCATGACATGAATTATGGTTCGGGAGACGCAACAGTTGAAGTCTCAACTGATG
>CAJJCU010000126.1 GCA_905182775.1 uncultured Flavobacteriales bacterium | reverse complement strand
AAATGAGATCGGGATCGGCCCCGCATTTTCAGGAGTTTTAACAGAATAAATGTGCCAGCCTGTTTGAATATCTGCCTGAAGTTGAATGTTGGTAAGATTGTTTTGTGCCTTAACGGCTTTGATACTCCAATGTACTTTTTCTTGTGAAAAAAGGGTTGCTCCCATAGTCAGAAAAGCACTCAAAATAAGAAATCTCATTGTTAGATTACGATTTCAATCAGTCTATTGATCGGGATCCATACACCACCTTTCAAGCAAACGAATTTTGATCCTGAAGCCCATAAAGTCGTATCTACCTTTTTAACCCCTTCATCATCTTGAAAAACAATTTTCACTTTACGCTTATGGGTATTACCAAGAGTCATTGCTTTTTTTAATTGTTTGGACAGTTCAGGATGTTGCTCTATTACGGAAGCATCTTTAAACGATAGAGACGGTATGAGTTCTTTCTCAATATACATTTAGGTTTTATTTAGGAGCGGTTGTGATACCTAAAATACTATTTTTTTTGATATATGTAAGGTAGACTGTAAAGTATTACCACTTTAGCCTTGGATCTGCTGCTATATCTTGCGAAGCAAAAGCACCTTTGTCATAGGAGAATTTTCCGGCAATAGCAATCATTGCAGCGTTGTCCGTGCAGTATTCGAATTTAGGTACATGTACTTTAAATCCTTCCTGTTCCATCATCGATAACCTTCTTCGGAGTTCTCTATTTGCAGAAACCCCTCCGGCTATTGCGAGGTTGATAATCCCAGTTTTTTTGGAGGCTAAATTAATTTTAGAAATTAAAATATCAACAATGCTTTTTCTGATTGAGGCACATAAATCTATTTTGTTTTTTGAGATGAAATCAGGGTCTTCTTTTACCCAATCTCTAATATTGTATAGAATTGATGTTTTTAGTCCGCTAAAGCTAAAATCTAATTCGGCAATTCTTGGTTTTGAAAATGAAAACTGATCAGGATTTCCTTCCTCAGCGATGCGATCGAGTTCGGGACCTCCAGGATAATCAATTCCAATCATCTTAGCAGCTTTGTCAAAGGCTTCGCCAGCAGCATCATCAATGGTCGTGCCGATCACTTTCATATCATACGGCGATTGGACCTCTACGATTTGCGTATGCCCCCCAGAGACGGTTAAGCAAAGAAACGGGAATTGGGGCCTATTTGTATTACTGTCTTCAATGAAATGTGCCAGTATATGTGCTTTCATATGATTGACATCTATTAAGGGCTTGTTGATCGCCAAAGCCAAAGCTTTTGCAAAGGAAACACCAACAACGAGGCTGCCCATTAGGCCGGGTCCACGTGTGACAGCTATGGCATCTATATCCTCTAGGGTCATTTTAGCTTCGCTTAGTGCCTCTTCGACTACAGGAACAATAAGCTCTTGGTGGGCCCTACTAGCAAGTTCAGGAACGACGCCTCCATATTTTTGGTGTACTTTTTGAGTAGAGACACAATTAGAAACAATTTTTACTCCCGAAATGATGGCAGCGGATGTATCGTCGCAAGAGGATTCTATCCCTAAGATTGTTGTGTGTTTTTGACTCAAAAGATTGTTATTTTTGTTGTACCCGTAGGATGTCAAAGTTACTTAAAATATTAGGTCGTAGTGTTAGCATATCTGCTGAGTGGATTCTAATTGCAATTTTGATTTCTGTATTTGCCATTCGTTCAGAAATGGTGCAGACATTTTTAGGTCAAAAGGTGGCCCATTATTTATCTGAAGAACTAAATGCCGAACTGTCTATAGGCGCTATTGAATTTGTGTTTTTTGATCAGATTTATTTGAAAGAGGTCTCTGTTATTGATCCCACAGGTCAAAGTTTGTTGCGATTAAATGAGCTCAAGGTCGAGATGGATCAATTTGCATTGTTCCAAAGGGACCTTGTTTTAAACAAAATTCACCTAAATGAGGGCGTAGTCAATATCAATAGAAGGGCAGAAGATGGTCAATACAACTATCAATTTCTTTTGGATTATTTTTCATCTGACGCCCCAAGTGAAGAGAATAGTAGTGTCTTTAAGATTAAGGAAGTCCTTTTTTCTGGTATTAATTTCCGTTATGATGACAACCGAAAGGTCTCAATTGATGAGGGGGTTGATTTTAACCATATTTTCCTTAAAGGTTTTGGGATTGCTCTTGCAGATCTTAGGATTGGTAATGATTTATTCACAACGAAGATCTCAGATATACATTTTATAGAGCAATCCGGTTTTCATTTAGAAAACTTTAAAAGTGAACTAAGAATAACGGGCAAACAAATAAGCCTGAGCGCATTGAATATAAAGTCAGAGAATTCTGAAATTCATAGTCCTTTATTTGAACTTAATTATTCGTCGTGGTCTTCTTTTGATTCGTTTGAAAAGTTAGTTGCTTTTAATTCATTTATAGACAGCTCTTTGGTTTCAATGACGGATATCGCCTATTTTGTTCCTTCCTTAATCGGCATGAATGATTTGCTGCGTATACAAGGGCATGTTGTCAATCCTATCGAAGATATGGAACTTCTTGGTTTGGTATTGGCATTCGGAAAGAACTCTCTGATCCAAGGGGATTTTGAGCTTCCTGATTTTTCAGAAAAGGCAGCGAAAAAGTATACCCAACATATTGAAAATGCACACATTGATCTAAAGGATTTACAGGCGTTCCAATTTCCAGAAGGAGTTTCAGCGTTGAATTTAGCCCCCATCGAAGATCAAAAATTTATAGCAGTTTCAAATTTAAAACTGACAGGAGATTTAGAGGTTGTAGATATTTCTGCCGCGTTTATTAAGACGGACTATGGTCTAATTAAAATACCTTCTCCTTTGCGTTTGGAAAGAGATTCACTTGAACTTTTCATAACTCCAGTAAACACGAATCAAAGCCCATTCTTAATAGAAGAGTTTGCCTTGGGATCCTTTTTAAAACATGATTTATTTGGCTCACTGAAAGGTTCTTTCACTCCATATTTAAGTATCAGTTCCGATGGTGATTTCGCATTAAATATTAAGAAAGGCGGGTTAGACCGATTGGATATTAATGGTTATCATGTTTCTGGAATTTCTATAGATAGTACGTCTATTCGTAACCAGGTGCTTTATTTGGCACTATCCATAAAAGACAAGAGCTTAGATATGGATATTAGCGCCACAATTGATTTGAATTCCCCCACCTATAAAGGGGAGGCTATAATCCATAGAATTGATTTGGATGCTTTTAATTATACTTCGGATAGCTCTGTCCTAGCAGCTGCGATCACTTTTGATTTAGATGGCGACACGGATATTGATTGGGGTGGAGCGATCACTTGTAGTGAGCTTTCTTATTCTAGAAGTATAGATACGCTAGTTGCGCCTTATCTGGACGTGAATATTTCATCTGACCATGGGGAGTTTACCTATGCTTGTGAAAGTCCCTTTTTTGATACCGAAATTTCTGGTGATTTTGAATGGGAGGCCTTGTTTATGAATTTTTATAATGATTTGGCGGTCATTTTTCCTACTCTAAAGGTTGGAGACCAAACGAACCTTAGCGAGGCTCATAGCAGGGATGATAATGAAGTGTCTTTTAGTCTTTTCAGTAAAGACACCAATCCCTTGTTTGACTTTTTTGCCCCTGGCTTTTATCTTGATTCTTTCTCAAGTATTCAGGGGAATTACAATGCGTTTTCGCGAGATTTAGACTTTACCCTAAGCTCAGATGAAATCCGATTCGGGGATCTAAAAGTCAACAGTTTGTTTGGGGAGCAAAAGCTTCATAATGATAGTATTTTTGCTGATTACATTATTGATTATGTTTCCTATAAGGATTCTTTAAAATTTAATTTAATTGAGTTTTATACGGATGGTTCTGAGGGAGCTCTTTCAAGCCATCTCTCATGGGAACCCAGTACAGATCGATTTTCACAAGTGAATTGGAATACAAGTATTCACGATAAAGACCATGTCGAAATTTTATTAAAGCCCTCTTTTTTCTCTTTGGATTCATTGCGATGGGAGATTGTTAACGAATCTGATTTCTCCATTACAACTGAAGATATTCATATTGATCAATTTGAGTTGAGCAGGGGGGAACAAAATATAAAAATCAATGGCTGTCTATCTGAAAATGATTTTGATAAATTACATCTTTCTCTGCGTTATGTTGATGTATCCGAAGTGAGTTCTATTTTAGGCCTGGAAAGAAGTCTTGAAGGGGAGTTGTCTGGTTGGTCTGTATTTTCAAATCCAAAAGATAACTTCCATTACATGGGTGATTTGAGCCTTAAAGATTTTTATGTTGCAGATGAATCTATCGGTGATGTCTTTTTGAGGACGGGTTGGGACAATGTGAAGAACGCTATAAATATGAGAGGGGAGTTGAATGTTGACTCTTTCAAGACACTGAACATCAAAGGCTACTATTTCACCAAGAATGAAAACTTAGATTTGGAGTTAAATTTTGACAATACGGATGTTTCCTTTTTAAATGCTTTGATGGATCCTGATGTGATTAATTCTATAGCTGGAAATCTAGACGGTCAAGTAAAAGTTGACGGCCCTTGGTCTAAACCAGAGCTTTCAGGCGGTGTCGCACTAGATAGCGTCAGCGCAAAGGTGGAGCTGTTAGGGGTGTCTTATTTTGTGAATAGCGGTACTGTTGCTATTGAGGAAAAAAAATTCGTTTTAGATCATATTCCCTTATGTGATTCCGATGGAAATACAGGCTCTATTTTGGGCAAGGTTCTTCATGATAACTTTCAGGATTGGAGTTATGACATTAAGCTGAATCTTGAAGACGATATAACCAAATGGCGAACAAATTTCCCTTTTGGATTTGAACCTTTAGACAAGTTCTTACTTCTTGATACCAAATATAAAGATGGTGACTCTTATTTTGGTAAGGCTTATGGTCGTGGCAATGCGAATATATCGGGGAGTGGGGGCAACATGATGATCGCCTTAAATGTTGATATTGAGGACAATACTGAGATTAACTTCCCTTTGTATGGCTCGTCAGAGATTGATGAAGACTTTGAATATGTTCACTTTAAAAGTGATAAAAACCTTGAGTCGAACGTTGTGGATAAATTTGATTTTTCAGGGTTGGATTTAGATTTGAATTTTAATTTGACCCCTCAAGCGAAGCTGAATATCATTTTGGACCCTACTAGTGGAGATGAAATTTTAGCGAGAGGTTCGGGTGCAATCAATATGAAGTTGAATCCTTTTTATGAGGTTGATCTAAATGGAACTTACACTATTTCTGAAGGGAGTACCTATAACTTCGCAATGGGGTTAATCAAACAAAACTTCACAATTGAAAAGGGCTCTACGATTTCATGGACGGGAGATCCTTATAATGCAGATATCGACCTTGTCACCTCATTTGCTCTTCAAAAAGTATCCCTAAAAGATTTAGCTCCTGAATTGGTCCTTTCCGACCAAGAAAGTAATCAAATGAAGAATCAAAAGGTTCTTTGTTATTTGAATTTAAACGAAACCCTACTGGCTCCTCAAATTAGTTTTGACATTGATGTGCCGAATGCCCCTGAAACAGGCAAGGCCCTTATTAATGAAGTGGTCAGCGAAGAGACTGAGTTAAGCAAGCAATTCTTTTCTTTGTTGCTTTTGAGGTCATTTCAACCTTTGAATAGCTCCATCGAAGCGCATGCATCAGCTGCAAAAGACCTCGCGGAGTCTCAGATTAATGCGTTACTTGGTGACGTGAGTGAAGAGTATGACATGAGTTTTAGTTCCGTTGTTGGAAAGGATCTTGTAGGTCTAGACCTCATAGAGTTTGGTATTTCTAGAAGGTTCTTTAATGACAGGTTAATTCTTTCAGGTAGCTTTGGTCTCGAAGAGGATAGCACTGGTGAGAGCAATGAGGCCAGTTATATACCTGTAGGAGATTTATTTGTGGAATATTTAATTAATGAATCCGGAACTTTTAGAGCGAGAGCATTTCGGGAAGCTGACACCTATAATGCCGGGAATAATGAGTCTGGGCAAAAGGCGTATAACCACGGAGCAGGTATTAGCTACCAAGAAGACTTCACAAATGTGAAAGATTTTAAGCTACTTCAATACATTTTTGATATTTTCAGACCCAAAGACAAACGTAGATTTCTTCTTAAGAAGAAAAGGAGATTAACCAAAATAGATTCTTAAACAACGATCCTATGAGAAAAGTACTTATCGCTAATAGAGGTGAAATAGCAAGAAGAGTAATCAGAACCTTAAAGAAAATGAACATCAAGAGTGTCGCGGTATATTCTGACGCAGATAAAAATGCACCTCATGTTCATGAAGCAGATGAAGCAGTTCATTTAGGGGCAAGCCCCTCATCTGAAAGTTATTTGCGTCAAGATAGAATCTTAAAAGCTTGTCAAGATTTAGGCGTTGATGCTGTTCATCCGGGATATGGTTTTCTTTCAGAAAATTCAGATTTTGCTAGAAAGCTAAAGGAGATTGATGTTATTTTAATCGGACCCTCTCCAGAAGCTATGGAGGTCATGGGGGATAAGCTAAAAGCCAAACAAGCGGTTAAAAGTTTTGGTGTGCCCTTGGTTCCAGGGATTGACGAGGCAATTACGGATGTTAGGCGGGCAAAGGAAATTGCTTTGGAGATTGGCTATCCTGTACTTATTAAAGCTTCTGCAGGTGGAGGGGGTAAAGGTATGCGCTTGGTTGAGGCAGATGCTGAATTTGAGGAGCAAATGACTATGGCTCAAAATGAGGCGATGTCTTCTTTTTCTGATGATGCTGTTTTTATCGAGAAATTCGTTGACAAACCTCGACATATAGAGATTCAAGTATTTGCTGATACACACGGCAATCAAGTCCATTTATTTGAACGTGAATGTTCTGTTCAGCGTCGGCATCAGAAGGTTATCGAAGAAGCACCAAGTGCTGTTTTGACTCCAAAAATGCGGAAAGAAATGGGAGCTGCCGCACTCGCTGTTTGCAAGGCTTGTGATTATACGGGGGCAGGAACGGTGGAGTTTTTATTAGATGCATCTCTTGATTTTTATTTTTTAGAGATGAATACGCGTCTCCAAGTTGAGCACCCTGTTACAGAAAAAATTACGGGTGTCGATTTGGTTGAGTGGCAAATACGCGTCGCTCGGGGAGAAAAACTTCCGTTAAGTCAAGATGATCTATCCATTAATGGACACGCTATTGAAGTTCGAGTGTATGCTGAAGATGCCCGAACAGGTTTTACGCCTGATATCGGTGTTTTAAATCGATACCAAAGGCCAGAGGGAAACAATATTCGTGTTGATGATGCATTCGAGCAAGGGATGGAGATTCCTATTTACTATGACCCGATGCTGGCAAAACTTGTGGTTTGGGGTACTGACCGTGAGACATGTATTCAAAATACCATTGATGCGATTGATGCTTACCAAATATCAGGGGTTTCTACGACCTTAGATTTTGGAAAGTTTGTTCTCCAGCATGCGAGTTTTCGAAGCGGAGACTTTGACACCAATTTCATTAAAAAATATTTACCTGACACCTCGTTGCTTCACCAAGAACTCAAAGATGAGGGGGAAGCTTTAGGGGCGGCAATGGATCAGATTTGGGATAGAGAAGTAGCCTTAAAGAATCATGATTTTAGGTCATTAAAAATAACTTCTTCTTGGAAAAGCAATTCAAATAAATAAATAGCGAAGATAGAGTGGCCCTATTCCGTTAAATAAATTAATTTTGCCTAACAAAATATAACCTATGAATTTACACGAGTATCAAGGAAAATCAATCTTAAAGAGTTATGGCGTCGCTATCCAAGAAGGGATCGTCGTTGATAGAGTGGAGGACGCTGTTGGTGCAGCTCAAAAGCTGAGTGATGAAACAGGAACGAGTTGGTTTGTCGTTAAGGCTCAAATTCATGCAGGAGGCCGTGGTAAAGGAACTGTTGAAGAAACAGGTTCTCATGGTGTTGTTCTTGCAAAAGGGATTGATAAGGTCGAAGAAACCGTAAAAGGAATCTTAGGTGGACACCTTGAAACAATCCAAACAAATGGAAAAGCGAAAAAAGTAAATAAAGTACTTATTGCCCAGGATGTATATTACCCTGGGGAATCTGATATCAAGGAGTTTTATATGTCCGTTCTTCTAGATCGTGACCAAGGAAAAAATGTGATTATCTATTCTACCGAAGGGGGGATGGATATCGAGCATGTAGCAGAGAATACACCAGAGAAGATTTACAAAGAGTTTATTGATCCGCATATTGGATTGCAAGGTTTTCAAGCTCGTAAAATAGCATTCAACCTGGGGCTTTCTGGTAAAGCGCTTAAGGAAATGGTTCGCTTCGTAGGTTGCTTGTACAAGGCATATATTGGTATAGATGCAGCTATGTTTGAGATTAACCCACTATTTAAAACTTCAGATGACAAAATCATTGCAGTAGATTCAAAGGTAACCTTAGACGGTAATGGTTTGTTCCGTCATAAGGAATATGAAGCGATGCGTGACAAGTCAGAAGAAGACCCAACTGAGGTTGAGGCTGATGAGGTTGGTTTGAACTTTGTGAAGTTAGATGGAAATGTAGGTTGTATGGTTAACGGTGCTGGTTTGGCAATGGCGACTATGGATATCATAAAACTTTCAGGTGGAAACCCAGCAAACTTTCTTGACGTAGGTGGTACTGCCAATGCAGAACGTGTTGAAAAAGCATTTCATATCATACTTAAAGATCCAAATGTTAAGGCTATTTTAATTAATATTTTTGGAGGTATTGTTAGGTGTGACCGTGTAGCTCAGGGAGTTGTTGATGCTTATCAGAACATGGGCGAAATTCCTGTTCCAATTATTGTAAGGCTTCAAGGTACCAACGCTGTGGAAGCGAAAAAATTAATTGACGATTCTGGTTTAAATGTGCAATCGGCAGTTCTTCTTCAAGAGGCAGCGGATAAAGTGAAAGAGGTCCTTTCATAGGTATTTATTTTGTTGCCTTGTAATATAGGAACGGCAGCTTATTTCTTGACACAAAAAAATTCAAATATTGATTTATTTTAACTTTGAGTGTGAAATCTACTTTAAATAAAGAGACTTTAGTTATTAGACTCCCCAACTGGATAGGAGATACCCTAATGGCTTATCCTATGTTGATTGCTCTTAAGAGGGCGGGCATTGATTTTATATGTCTTGGACATACTTGGGCTGAAGATTTGTTTTCGGGAACAGAGATTGAGGTGTATACGAGTGACCATGTCAAAGTATCTAGATGGTGTTTTAAATTTTACAAAGCCCATGGGTTCGAAAGAGGCTTGTTATGCCCTAACTCATTGTCTACTGTTGTGCCCATGAGATTGGCAGGGA
>CAJJCU010000125.1 GCA_905182775.1 uncultured Flavobacteriales bacterium | reverse complement strand
TAAAAGGAATCAAGAAAGACATTGTATTCCTCATTGTGAAAGTGGGACCATTGCTTTGCGAGTAGGTGGTCAAAATAAAGGTCAATAGCTATTCCTGCTACCTTTGGTAATGGTTCGTGAAGTAACGATCTTATTTTTTTTACTGCCTTATGGTTGTCAATATATGAGTCTATTGAGCGGTGTAGTAATACGCCTTCTTGTATTTTTTTTGGATAAGTCTTATAGGAACGGCCTTTACAGAAGTCACCAAACAAATTGGCGGTCATTAAGTCTTTATCGTTGTTAGAGAAGTAGAGGTGGCCTAGGAAATTCATAATGATTCTCCTGGAATTAAAATCATTTAGTATTCGTCCTCATTGAAAAGGAAATCCTCTCTAGATGGATAGTCAGGCCAGATCTCCTCTATGCTTTCATAGATTTCGCCTTCATCTTCAAGATCCTGAAGATTCTCAGCAACTTCCATTGGTGCGCCCGTTCTGATCGCAAAGTCAATAAGTTCATCTTTTGACGCTGGCCAAGGAGCATCTTCGAGGTAGGAAGCCAATTCTAAAGTCCAGTACATGTCTTAATCTTTTTGCATTATGCGGCAAAAGTAAACTTTATTTCAAACTATCCAAGAAAAAAATGACTTTTGTGAAAATTATATTTAAATTTTTGGTGTCCATGGGGTTTCCTTGGCTTTTAAATCTAGCGCCAATTTTCTACTCAAAGTGAAGAGGTAGTCACTTAATCGATTAAAATAAGCAACAATTAAAGCGTCTAACTCGGTACTCTGCGAGAGCTCAACGATGAATCTTTCAGCCCTACGGCATACCGTTCTCGTAATGTGGCAGTTTGAAACGGTGATGTGCCCACCTGGCAAAACAAAGTTTTTCATTGCTGGAAGGTCTTTATCCATAGCGTCAATGCATTCTTCTAGATCCTTGATGTTTGAAGAATGTAATTGAGGGAGCTTCATTTTTGTGCCCTTATCGCCAACCGCTAATAACGAACCTGCTGTAAAAAGTCGGTCTTGTATAAGAAGTAGTTGTGCGTTGATTTTTTCGTCTTCAATTAAATCTCTCAACAAGCCGACGTGTGAATTTAATTCATCAACGGTCCCATAGGCATTAATGCGAAGGTCATTTTTGGAGACCCGACTTCCGCCAATTAAACCTGTTTGCCCTTTATCGCCGGTTTTTGTATAAATTTTCATTGCTATACCTTTTCTAATGCTTGTTCAATATCCCAAATTAAATCATTGTAGTTTTCTACCCCTACAGAAATTCGGATTAGTTTTTCTGTAATACTTAATTCTTCTCTGAATTTAGGGTCAACTCCGGCGTGTGTCATTGTTGCTGGATGCTCAACTAAAGATTCTGTCCCGCCAAGACTTACGGCGAGTTTGATCAGTTTTAGTGCGTCTATAAAGGCAAATGCTTCTTTCTCAGCGCCTTTAATATCGAAAGAAAGCATTGCGCCAGGAGATTCGTATTGCTTCTTGTAAACAGCGTATTCTTCCGTACCTTCTGGAATAAGACCTAGATAGTATACTTTCTCTACTTTTTCATGATTGTTTAAGAAGTTAGCCACGTGCTCTGCGTTTCTTGCTTGTTGTTCCATTCTGATTTTGAGTGTTTCCAAACTTCGCATAAGTAGCCAACCTGTATGCGGTGCAGCCATATTGCCTAAAAAGGTTCTCAATACTTTTATTCTCGAAATAACCTCGTTGTTTCCACAACAAGCCCCTGCGATAAGATCACTGTGGCCACCAATGTATTTCGTTGCAGAGTAGAGTACAAGGTCAGCTCCATGTTGAAGTGGGTGTTGCCAAAGTGGTCCCATGTAGGTGTTGTCTACCGCCAAATGAACTTTCTTGTCTGTAGATGAGTACATGTCCGCGATAGATTTACACATTTCAATATCAATCAATGCATTCGTTGGATTGGCTGGTGTTTCAATGAAAATCATTGCCAGTTTATTTGCCAAACCTGAATTTTTCAATCGTTTTAAGATAGATTCCTGTGTGTCATTAGGTGTAAATGAAATCGTATGAACACCAATCTTTTTTAAGAAGTCATTGATGAAATGATCTGTCCCTCCGTATAAAGGAGAACTGTAGAGCAGTACATCTCCGGGGGCTAAGAATTCCAGTAATGCCGTTGAAATAGCTGCCATTCCACTTTCAAATACGGCACAGTCGTCCGCTTTGTCCCATAGCTTAAGTCTTGTTTCTAGTATTTCAAGGTCAGGATTGTTGATTCGGCTGTAGATCAATCCAACTTCCTCTGTACTTTCTTTTTCTCTAAGTCCATAAGCCACCTCAAAAAAGGCTTTACCTTCTTTTGCATTTTTAAATACAAAGGTTGATGTTTGAAAAATAGGAGATTTAATAGAGCCTTCCGAAAGCTCTGGTTTGTAGCCGTGAGACATCATTAAACTTTCAGGCTTGAAATCGTGTTTTTTACTCATATCAAAAGATCTAAACTTTAGCGAGAATTATTGTCTTCTTATTTTGAAGGTTAAAAAACTCTCGGCATATTTCGTGTGTTTTTGTAAACAAGATGAAAACCATATTGTTTAACTATCGCTGCAAAGTTAGAAAAGCTTTTGGTTTGAATAACCTTAGTGCTGTAAATAGAAAAAAGCCCTTTCGGGCTTTTTGTGTTAGATGTTTATTTGTCTTCCTTTATTGAATTTTATTCGATAATCGAAATCAAATGTTTTTTTGTCTTTTGGAGCAAGTTTCACTTTCCATTCGATCAATCCAGTCCTGTCTTGTATTTCTCCTTTACCTAAATTAATCTTGTCAATTTCGATGTTTGAATCTGTCGTAATAGGGATTTGGTCTTGGATCACTACTTCAATTTGATTCGACTTCATATTCTTGATTTCAATAGTATAAGCTAGTGTTTTCTCTATTTTATCTCCTATGTATTTTTCCTTGCACTTTGACGATAATAACCTTCTGCTAATGGATATGTTAGGGTCTTTACCAAGTGACAGGTAAAGGGTATCGTTCATTGTTGTTGGATCTATATAGGTCTCGCCGATGTATGAGCCGTCAAAGAAAATATTGGCTTTAGATGGGATCAGTTGCAACTCGTCAATCTTTAACATCTCTGCAACTAGATATACGGAGGCATCTATTTTTGGAACTGCATAGTATTTAAAATTGGTTTCTAGTTCTGATTTTTGGACCAGAACCATGTGCTTGTGGCCATTTGATTCAATTGTGTATGGCAGATCTATTTTGAATTCTGCAGTTATTAATTGTTGTACGAGTTTTGTGAATTGATCAGCTCCTATATCTTCTTCTTGTCTGACAATTGATTCTTGCAATGTATAGCCTCTATTTAATGCTTCTCTTGGTGTGTTCATAAGTTTATAGTCGCTCTCTTTATTATTAGCTTTTAATTTATTGTCATTTCTGTATTCCACATAACTAAGATACCAAGGGTTTAGCTCTGGCTTGGTCTTATTGGCATATGGGTTGTTTGTTGAAATGCTCAACTTCACATTTTTCCAATCTAAACCTGTTTGCTGTTGTATCTCTGCCTTATAATTCATGTATATTTTCCCTTCAGAAGACTCACTACGAATGTCGTATAATGGTGTCCATCCCGCTTTTGCTGATAGGTAGGAGAAGTTTATTTCTCCACTCGTGGCGCCTTCAGCAATTATTGATATGGTGATTCTTGGAATAGGAGATGCGCTTGATGACTCATCACCGAAGCTTTTTAGCCGTCCCTTAAGATGTTTCTTTCGTTTGTTCATTCTGACTTTTTGTTTTTCTTTCTTGTTCATTTTCTTACTCAGGGCAATCAATGATTTATTTATGGTGTTCATTTTGGAGGTATATAAAGAAAGGGCCTCCTTGAGTAATCCAATTGAGTCATTGACCTTGCCTTGGTTGTTCATCAATCCATTGTTCTTGATCATTGCTTTTGTTTCGTTGTAGACCGTGATTTGTTCTTTTAGATCTCTAAGTTCGAAGGCTAAGCTTTCTAAGGAGTCGTTTAGGAGGTGTATTTTCCTCAGTACTATTTTTGTCTCTTTGCTGTAATCCTTGATAATATGCTCAGGATAATACAGGGCATATTTACTGTCTAAAATAACGACGTTCCCCGTCGCGCTAACTTGAATCGTCTTTGGGTTAATAGAGGCGCTAATTCCTTCAATAACGATATTATTGACACCTGGAATTGCATTGTAAGAAACAACAGAGTTAAGTTGTACTCCAGATGTGTAAACTGTTGCTGCTTTTAGGGTTGCTTTCTTTACGGAATTGTTAGTTTTATCATTTCCAAAGCACAACGCAGAAATGGATAGAAATAGAATAGAAGTGAGTTGTTTTTTCATGTGGTATTTTTAGTATTGTACAACTAGGTTAATCACAGGTTCATTTTCGCCTAAACTTTTTTACAATC
>CAJJCU010000124.1 GCA_905182775.1 uncultured Flavobacteriales bacterium | reverse complement strand
AAAATGCTGACATATTTATCTCGTCAGACATCAAGTATCATGAGTTTTTTGATGCTGATCAACAACTAATAATTGCAGATATTGGGCACTATGAAAGCGAACAATATACTATCAACCTAATCTATGAAAATCTTAAAGAAAAATTTAGTAACTTTGCCCTCCATTTAACTGAAGTAAATACTAATCCAGTAAAATATTTTTAATATATGTCAGCAACACCGACAAAAGCTAAAAAAGAAAGCGCACCGAAGAAAACAGCAAAGGCTACAAAAGCTACAGCTAAAAAAGACGTATCCATTTCGGACAAGTTGGATTCATTATTTAATTTGCAAAAAATTGATTCTGAAATCGATAGAATTCGAATTATTCGTGGTGAATTACCTTTAGAAGTTGAAGATTTAGAAAATGAAATCATTGGTCTTGAAACAAGAACAGGTAAGATTCAAGGTGAAATCGATGAGCTTCAACTAGATATAACGAACAGAAAGAATTCGTCTAAAGAAGCAGATGCTGCTATTCTAAAATATAAAGAGAGACAGAATAACGTCCGTAACAATAGAGAGTACGAATCTCTTTCAAAAGAAATTGAATTTCAAGATCTTGAAATAAAATTGAACGAAAAAAGAACGAAAGAAGGGCTCATCAAGATTGAAAGTAAGAATGAAGTCTTGACTGAAGCTACTGAGCGATTTGACATGAAGAAAGCTGAGTTAGAAACAAAAAAGTCAGAACTTGACAACATTATTAGTTCAACTCAAAAAGACGAAAACAAATTGATCAAGGCTTCCAATGAAGCTAAAAAAAATATTGAAGAAAGACTTGTTGTTGCTTATCAAAGACTAAGAGGTAACTCTAAAAATGGTCTTGCTGTTGTAGAATTGGTTTACGGTGAGAAATCAAAGTCTGGTCATCAGGATGCCTCATGTGGCGGTTGCTTTAACAAAATACCACCTCAAAGAGAATTAGATATCGTAACAAAGAAGAAAATAATTATCTGTGAACATTGTGGAAGAATTTTAATGCCCACGGAAACAGAAGAATAAGCATTATCATATTTAAAAGCGCCAATGGCGCTTTTTTTATGCGCTTTTATTTTAAGGCAAAAACAATATTTAAGTCCTCTAGTTTTTTTAGCAGTTCATTTGTTGGATTAACCATGATACTCCTTGAGGGCAGGACAACTTGAATTTTCTCTAAAGGATCATATACTGTAAACTTAACGCGGCAATTGCCTTTCACTTCACTATCCATGAGGACCTCTTGTAGCCCTTTAATGAGAGTTTCATCTACACTTGAGGCCGGGAGTTTAATTTCAATATTCTTCGCTTTTTTCTCTCTTAAACCTTGAAGAAGCTCCATACCATGGACCACAAACTCAAGCTCCTTTCGCCATCGGGTAGTTTCGATCCGTCCCTTAATGATAATAAAAGTACCTGGCTCCATAAAATGTTTAAACCGCAGGTAGTTCTCTTGAAACAAATTCAATCGAAAGCTCTCGTAATAGTCTTCTATGATTAAGGTTCCAAAGCCATCCCCTTTTCTGGTAATTCGATGCTCACTCGAGGTAACGACAGCAGCAATCATTAAGTCTTTCCCTTCGTGCTGTTCTAGTTCAGAAAGTATACGAACATCTCCCTTGCAGAAAGATTCTATTTCTATTCGAAAATCATCCAAAGGATGCCCCGATAAAAAGACACCTACGACCTCTTTTTCTTTATTTAGACGATAAACACTGGACCAAGGCTCAGACATGGGTATCGATGGTTCAGGTGTAGACACGTCATCTGACATGTCAAAAATGACCATTTGTCGTTTCCCAACCTGATCCTGATAATCGCGACCATAAGAAATGACTTGTTCCACAAATGGCTTTGAGGCGCCTTCTTGAACAAAGTACTGACTGCGGTGTACCTCCGTATTTAAAGAGTCCATGCCTCCAGCATATAAAAGACTTTCAAAAACCCTTTTATTACACAGCCTTAGATTCACACGTTTGGCAAAATCAAAAACAGACGTAAATGCTTGTTCTTTTCGTATTTCAACAATCTCGTCAATAGGACCACTTCCGAGGCCTCTAACAGCACCTAGACCAAATCTAATAGCACCTGCTTTATTTATGGTGAAAGTATAATTAGATTCATTGACGTCGGGTCCGAAAACGGGTATCCCCATTCGCTTACTTTCCTCCATAAAGAAAGTGACCTGCTTAATATCATTCATATTATTACTAAGCACTGAGGCCATGTATTCTGTGGGGTAATTCGCTTTTAAATAGGCCGTTTGATAGGCAACCCAGGCGTAACATGTTGAATGGGATTTATTAAATGCATAAGACGCAAACTTCTCCCAATCCTTCCAAATTTTCTCCAAAGTGTCCTTGCTGTGTCCTTTTGCACGTGCACCTTTTAAAAAAGCGGGTTTCATTTTATCAAGGACCTTTCTATCTTTCTTCCCCATCGCCTTTCTTAATGTATCTGCTTCACCTTTCGTGAAATCAGCTAGCTTTTGGGAAAGAAGCATTACTTGCTCTTGGTAGACCGTAATTCCATAAGTCTCTTTTAGATATTCCTCACAATCACCTAGATCGTATTCTATATCTTCATCACCATGCTTACGTTTGACATAGGAAGGAATATACTCCATAGGACCCGGTCGGTACAAGGCATTCATCGCAATCAAGTCAGGGAACTCTGTTGGCTTAAGCTCTTTGAGATACTTCTGCATACCTGGCGATTCATATTGAAATATACCGATGGTATCTCCTCTTTGGAAGAGCTCATAAGTCGCAGTATCATCAATAGGTATTTCATCAG
Source organism: uncultured Flavobacteriales bacterium (assembly GCA_905182775.1). Taxonomy (GTDB): domain Bacteria; phylum Bacteroidota; class Bacteroidia; order Flavobacteriales_D; family Crocinitomicaceae; genus UBA952. The sequence continues at coordinate 6,711 of CAJJCU010000124.1, read as the reverse complement.
GGTTAATTTTAATCCCTCTGGTTTGCTCAATATATTTTATCGCATCCTTAATCAATGTCAAGGTTTTCAAACCAAGAAAATCCATTTTTAACAGACCCGCATCTTCAGCCACCGAGTTGTCGTATTGTGTGCACACAAGATCCGAGTCTTTTGCCGTTGCTACAGGAACAAAATTGGTCAGGTCATCAGGGGTTATAATTACACCGCAAGCATGAATCCCGGTATTTCTTACAGAACCTTCAATTTCCTTTGCTTTTTGAAGAACTTGCGCCGATAAATTATTGCCCTTAAATATCTTTCTAAGATCACGTGCTCTAGAAACTTCTTCTTGATTCCTTAAAGAATCAATCAGATTGGACTCCTCCATATCAAAAAGCTTGTTTAGAGAAATATCTGGAAGCATCTTGGCCAAACGATCCGCCTCTGAGAGGGGAAGGTTCATTACTCTAGCCGTATCCCTAACCGCAGATTTTGCGGCCATCGTTCCATAGGTAATGATTTGAGCAACCTGGTTCGCACCATATTTTTCAATCACATAATTAATAACCCTACCCCGTCCTTCATCGTCAAAATCAATATCAATATCAGGCATTGAGATCCTATCTGGATTTAAAAAACGCTCAAAAAGTAAATCATACTTAATGGGGTCAATATTTGTTATTCCAATACAATAAGCCACAACAGAACCCGCCGCCGAACCACGACCAGGACCAACACTCACCCCCATATCCCTAGCTGCTGTGCAAAAATCCTGAACAATTAAGAAATAGCCAGGATAACCCGTATTCTCTATTGTTTTTAGTTCGAAATCAATCCTTTGTACCAACGCATCATTGAGGTCATCGCCATACCTCCCCTTAGCTCCTTCATAAACAAGGTGCCTTAAAAAAGCATTCTCCCCACGTTTTCCACCGTCTTTCTTGTCTTCAGGGGCAATAAATTTACTTGGAATGTCAAATTCAGGAAGTAAAACATCTCTAGCTAAACCATATGGTTGACATTTATCTACAATTTCTTGCGTATTTAAAAGAGCCTGAGGCAAGTCCTTGAACAAGTCCACCATTTGCGCTGTAGACTTTAAATAATACTCATCATTGTCAAGGCCAAAACGAAAGCCTCTACCCCTGCCTTTTGGTGTCTCTACAAGTTGATTGTCCTTAACACAAAGGAGCACATCATGGGCATGTGAGTCCTCTTTCTCAATATAGAATGAGTTGTTTGTTGCGATGATTTTAGCATTGTATTTTCTAGCAAGTCTGATCAAGGAAGGGTTCAGTCTTGTTTCTTCTTCTACTCCATGCCGCGTGATTTCAACGTAGAAATCGTCTTTAAATTCTGAATGCCACCACTCTAGAGCTTTTTCAGCTTGAAGCTCACCAACATTTAAAAGTAGATTCGAAATTTCTCCTTGTATCCCACCTGACAATACAATTAATTCATTTTTATATTGAGAAACAACCTCCTTATCAATCCTAGGTACATAATACATACCCTCAGTATAGGCGATTGAAGCAAGCTTAATTAAATTCTGATAACCCGCTTTGTTTTTCGCTAGAAAAACAACCTTACTACCATTGTCCTTTTGTTTTTTATCATTGCGGTCAATACAGACATTAAATTCACAACCGATAATGGGAAGGACCTCCTTTTTTGAATAAGGAGTACCAGCTTCCTCTGCTGCTTCGCGTTCCCCTCTAATAACTTTATTGAATTTATTCGCAGCTGCTTCGAAACGAAATGCGGCCATCATGTTCCCAGAATCAGTTAACGAAATTGCATGCATCCCCTGATCAATGGCTTTTTCCACAATACCTGATACTTTTGCTGTCGATTGCAAAATAGAAAATTGAGAATGATTGTGAAGGTGCGTAAATACATAGTCTACAGGCAGGTCTGAATCCAAGTTTGTACCCTTAGAAACTGCATCTAATTTCTCAGTCGCTTTCCGTAGTTTTTCACTTTCTCCTTTTAAATTAAGATGCTTAAGCCCCACCAAAGGAATTGGAGCAGGATTTACTAAAGCGTAATCAAGAAAATAACTTTCACTTTTATGAAGATCCGCTGCTGAATAGGCCTTTAACCGAATAAGCTCAAGAAAGCAACGCGTAGTTGCCTCTACATCGGCAGTTGCGTTATGGGCTTCATTAAATTGTGCTTGAAATAAATGCTCATGTAATTCTGAGAGCGTGGGCAATTTAAAACGTCCACCTCGACCTCCTAATAGTTTACACAAACCAGCTGTCTTCTCAGTACAGGTATCTAAAACTAATTTATCGGTCCATTCAATAGGTTTTTCTTCTCTGAAAAATTCACAACCGAGTACATTGATGTCAAAACTTACATTATGACCCACAATAAAAGTTGCTTTCTCTAAGGCTTCTTCAAAAAGCTCAAGCCCTTCGGCTAGACCTATACCCTGTCCAACTGCAAGTTCCGTTGATATACCATGAATTTTTTCTGAACCATAAGGAATATCAAATCCGTCGGGTTTAATTAAAAAATCATTGTGCTCAATGAGCTTTCCATCGTCATCATGAAGTTGCCATGCAAGCTGAACAACTCTAGGCCAATTCTCAACATCGCTAATCGGTGCTTTATAGCTTCTAGGAAGCCCAGTCGTTTCTGTGTCAAAAATTAGGTACATGGAAAATATCTTTGTGAGAATAAAGATAAAAAAATCAATGCCTGAGTTCTCGTGTGTTGAAAAGTATTTTTTGTACTTTTTACATGCAAATTATGATAACCCAATATTATGAAGAAATATATATTATCTATAGATGCAGGAACGACAAGTTCTAGAGCATTAATTTTTGATCATAAGGGCCAAGAGATTGCAAAAGTGCAGCATGAATTCAAACAATATTTCCCAAAAGAATCGTGGGTAGAACATGATGCTACCGAAATATGGAACACTCAAAAGTCAGCCCTCCTTGAAATTCTATCTCAGCATCAAATCGCTCCAAATGAAATTGCAGCTTTAGGGATAACAAATCAACGCGAAACCACTGTCGTTTGGGATAAATCAACAGGGAAACCAGTCTGCAAAGCTATCGTTTGGCAAGACCGAAGAACATCAAAGTATTGTGCCAATATCAAAGAAAAGGGATTAGAAACACTTATAAAAAAAAAGACAGGATTGCTACTCGATCCATATTTCAGCGCAACGAAACTCAATTGGATTCTAAACACACACAAAGAAGTCAGAGAGAAAGCAGAAAAGGGAGAGGTTCTATTTGGAACCATTGACAGCTGGTTAATCTGGAATTTAACAAATGGAAGGTTGCACGTAACTGATTCAAGCAATGCAAGCCGAACTTTATTATTTAATATACATGAAAAGCAATGGGATCAAGAGCTTCTTGATCTTTTCGAAATACCTCGCGCAATGCTGCCTAAAGTTGTAAGTACCTCAGCGAAGATAGGCGAGGTAAAGCTCTCAGAATGGGATTCGAGTATTCCCATATGCGCAATAGCAGGAGACCAACAGGCAGCACTATTTGGACAACTCTGTTTTGATTCAGGAGATGTGAAAAACACCTATGGAACGGGTTGTTTTTGCATGATGAATACAGGAACTGTCCCTGTTGAATCAAAAAACAAAATGCTCACTACAATCGCTTGGGAGCTCAACGGCACCACTCATTATGCCTTAGAGGGAAGTGTTTTTATCGGCGGAGCCTTAATCCAATGGCTCAGAGATGGTCTTGAATTGATTGAGAAGACGGATGAAGTAGAAGCTTTAGCTGCTTCCGTTAATGACAATGGCGGCATTACTTTTATATCAGCCCTAACCGGAATAGGCGCACCCTATTGGGACCCAATGGCTACAGGGGGGGTCTTTGGAATCACAAGAGGTACTAAGAAAGGTCATATCGCTAGAGCTGCACTTGAAGCAATCGCAATGAGGTCGAGGGAAATCATCATCGAAATGCAGAAGGACTCTGGAATTCAATTCTCCAATCTCAAAGCTGATGGAGGTGCCAGTAAGAATAATTTACTCATGCAAATACAGGCAAACCTCCTAAATACAAATGTTGTCAGGCCGAAAACAACCGAAACCACAGCAATTGGTATCGCATTTTTGGCAGGGTTGGCTTGTGGCTTTTGGAAAAACCAAGAGGAGTTAAAAGTTTTATGGCAAAGAGATCAAGAATTTAAAGCACAACCTTTAGAAGACAGTAAAAAAATTATAGCGCTTTGGAATGAACGCATCACAAAGATTGTAAAGCATGAATCGTGATGAAAACCTAATAAAGCTAGGTGAAACCGAGGTCTGGGACTTGATTGTCATTGGAGGTGGCGCTACAGGGCTTGGAGCCGCTTTAGAAGGAGCGACTCGAGGTATGAAAGTACTACTCATTGATAAATTTGATTTTGCAAAAGGCACCTCATCAAGGAGCACCAAGTTGATTCACGGCGGGGTTAGATACCTTCGAAATGGAGATTTTAAACTCGTTAGAAAAGCATTAAAAGAACGACATACATTAAAAAAAATAGCGCCACATATTGTAAATAATAGAGACTTCATTATTCCCATCTATAACTGGATAGACTTTTTTGTTTATGGGATTGGCTTGAAAATATATGACCTAATTGCAGGGAAATATAGCTTTGGCCCGACCCTTTTTATAGGTCGAAAAAAGACCTCTGAAGCCCTACCTGGAATGATCCAAAAGGGCCTTAAAGGAGGGGTCCAATACCAAGATGGACAATTTGATGACGCAAGATTCGCAATCAGCTTAGCCAAAACAATAGAAGAACAAGGGGGAGTTTGCATCAATTATTTAGGATTCGAGTCCTTTATAGAGCAGGACAAAAAGGCCCAAGGAATCCTTGCAAAGGATACCCTAAATAAACAGTCTTATCACATTCGTTCCAAGCACATTATCAATGCGACAGGTGTCTTTAGTAATACGATTTTAGAAGCTGTTAAAAGCGATATTAAAATCAGAACCAGCCGCGGCACACATCTTGTTTTGGACAGGAGCTTTCTTCCCTCAGACACAGCGCTCATGGTACCAAAAACAAGTGATGGAAGGGTTTTATTCATAATTCCATGGAGGCAACATGTCCTTATTGGAACGACAGACATTGAAACAGAAGACATTGCTTTTGAGCCTAAAAAATCACAAAATGATATTGCCTTTTTATTATCAAATGCAGGGAATTACATGAAGAAACAACCTCAATTAGAAGATGTTAAAAGTGTGTATTCTGGACTTCGCCCACTGGTATCAGCAGCAAAGAAGAACACGAAGTATCTTTCTAGAGATCACTTTTTACTGCAATCTCAAAATGATGTACTTCACATTCTGGGTGGTAAATGGACGACCTACAGGCTCATGGGAGAGGAAGCTATTGAGAAACTACTTGCCCATAAAACGCATCAATACTCACAAAGTAAAACACAGCAGCTTCATTTAATTGGCTATCAGACCCACCCCAACTTCGAAGATCCATTGCACATGTACGGAGATAAAAAGAAAATTATAGAATCACTAGGTGCTACAACATCTCTATCACAAACTATTTTTCTTTCCGAGGGAATGATTATTTACGCAATGAAGCATGAGATGGCCTGTACCCTCGAAGATATACTTTCAAGACGTACGAGAATATTATTTCTGAATGCCCGTGAAGCCATAAGGTTAGCCCCAATAGTTGTAGAGATCATGGGTGGGTTTTTACAAAAGGATAAAAAATGGGAGAAAGAACAACGTGATTTTTTTATACATTTAGCCTCAAATTATCATATATGACACCATTTATAGCTGAAGTATTGGGAACTTGTATCCTTATTGTATTTGGAGCAGGCGTCGTATCCAATGTTTCCTTAAAAAACACAGAGGGAGGAAAAGACCCAAAATGGATCTTGATCACTATGGCATGGGGGTTTGCTGTTTTTATAGGCGCTTTTATTACGGCTGACATCAGTGGGGCGCATCTAAATCCAGCGGTAAGCATTGGCTTAGCAATGGCAAATAAATTTGACTGGGCACTAGTTCCCATGTATGTGCTCGCGCAGACAATCGGTGCTATGATCGGTAGTTTTTTAAACTACCAGCTCTATTACGACCAATTTAAACTCGAAAAAGATGAACTGACATTCCGTGGCTGTTTTTGCACGGCACCACAAATTAAGAACACACCTAGAAATCTATTTAGTGAGGCATACGGAACTTTTTTTCTGGTGTTTGTTATTTTCTACATCGCCAAGCCCGAGCTTCAAATTGAAGGCCTAGAAAAGCTTCAATATGGGATTGGTTCTCTAGATGCATTACCCGTCGGAATATTAGTTTGGGCGATAGGAATGTCATTGGGAGGGACAACGGGATATGCAATTAACCCTGCTCGAGATTTGGGACCAAGAATTGTTTATACACTCATTAGAGGTGCAAAAGCAAAGCCTAATTGGAGCTACGCATGGGTTCCTGTCTTAGGCCCTATCGTTGGGGCTATTGCAGCGGGATTGTTATACAATGTACTTTAAGGCTATAAATCGACGCCTTCAACAGCCTCTTCCTCAATCGCTTCAAAATCGAATTCGCCTTTTTTACTTTTATCGCTACCTGCGTAATGCCAATTCCAGGTGACCCCGACTCTTAGTGGATGAACGGCTTGGGTATATGAACCTGTCTTGAACATTGTTGTCAAGCTGTAAGTTCCAAACAAACCAAAAGCTCCGTAACCAATTCTAAAAGATGCATCTAG